>JAGVKY010000178.1 GCA_020050175.1 Parachlamydiales bacterium | reverse complement strand
TTTTTGGGGAGCAGAGCTAAATTTCGCCCTTTCATTCTAGTGCAAGGTTATGCACTAGTAGCAAAGAGAAGATTAAACTTGAGGTTGTTAAAACTTGGATTAAAAATATATTTGATCGAGCCTCTTCGGGTTACGGCGAAAAAGGGTGTCCCTTTTTCAAAGACTTTGGAGAAAGGTTAGTGCTTACGATAAAGTGTTGGAAATTCAAGCCTCCTTACTTATGCCCTTGCCTCGCACAAAACAGCTGTTCTCCTCTGGCAGCCAACCGGCCCATAGATTTTTTTCCATTATTTTCTGGTATATTAGTGAAAACCAAAAAAAAGGGGATTTCCATGACTTCTGAAAAAAAAGATAAGATTATTTACTGGATGTTGACAACACCCTTTATCCTCCTCATGCTGATGTCGGCTGTTGGATATCTAATGGCCCTGCCCGAACTTTCCAAAGCGATCCTTCATCTGGGTTACCCTCTTTACATTGCCAAAATTGTTGGTACAGCCAAACTTTTAGGCGTAATCGCTATTGTCACTAACCGCTCAACCCTCCTCAAAGAGTGGGCCTATGCCGGTTTTACCATCAACATGATCGGTGCCATCGCTTCCCACGTCTTCAACGGTGACAGCCTAGGAACGTGTGTTATGCCCTCCATCCTCCTCACCGTCCTCCTCACCTCCTACGTCTACTGGAAGAAAACCTCCCTCCAGCTCTCATTCAATAACTAATAACCTCCTAATTTCCAGTTTCTTACAGAAACGTGAGTTATAGAACCCCATTCTATAACTCATGTTTCGCCATAATTATGAGTTATAGACAGGAGTTCTATCACTCATGCCCTGGAACTGGGAGTTGCCTGATTGGCCAAAATTTATTTGGGATTCTGCTTCAATTTCCAAGCAAGAAAGAGACTTCTTTTTGGGCGAGGGTAGAATGGGCCGTCTCCTTGTGGAAAAAATCCTCTCTCAGGGTGTGGGGCGGCCGATACTCATCGCTGTCTCCAAAGTCCTAGAGAAGCGAAAAAAGGAGTACTACTCCTCTCTAGAAAAATGTAATCAAACTTTAGAGGCGGAGCAGTGGGTAAACTTTTTTGCAGAAGTGATCTTAGAAGGGCAGAAAGATTCAATGAACATGCTCTATTTTCTCATTGAAAAGTCCAAAATGCTCACCGCCCTTTCAGGTCAAATCAACCCCCGTAAAGAAAAAGCTCTCCTCAGAATTTTCTCTGAAGGACCAAGTGGCTTCAAAGGGGGCCTCAGCGCTGAAAACTATATCGCCATCACCAAAGCCTCAAAAGCCACCGCCACCCGTGACTTAAACGACCTAATAAAACTGGGGGCCTTAGTAAAAACCGGCGAGCTCCGCCACACCCGTTACTGGCTAAACCTAGAAACAAAGCTGAATAGCCCTTACAATAACTCATTATGATGCAGCTGATTGAAACGGAAGAATTGAGCCGCACTGTCCTCCTCCACAATTACGAAGATTTAATCAGTCTTTTTAACGAGTGCTTCTTCTCAACCCACAATACTCGGCTAGTTAAGGGGGACGATGAGCCTCTCTACCTCCCTGCAGACGAACACCGTCCTCACAATGAAATCTTCTTTGCTCACGGTTTCTTTGCAAGTGCGCTACATGAATGTGCCCATTGGCTAATCGCAGGCCAAAAAAGGCGACAACTCGTCGATTTTGGCTACTGGTATGAGCCAGATGGCCGCACCTCGGCCCAACAAGCCCTTTTCCAAAGCGTCGAAGTCAAACCCCAAGCGATGGAATGGATTCTTTCCGAAGCAGCAGGCTCTCCTTTCCAAGTTAGCATCGATAACCTTAACAGCTCGGAATCGGACACTCACGCCTTCAAACTCGCAGTCTACACCCAAGTAAAAACCTACTGTGAGCAAGGCCTCCCCAAACGCGCCGCCCTCTTCCGCGCCAAACTCTCCCACTTCTACCAAACCTCCCCCCACCTCACCCTCGACAACTTCAACTTCCAAACTCTGAGGTAGTGCTTGAATTTATGTGTCTTAAAGCAAAGATCTTAAAAAACCCTTGAAAATAGTACCACTTTCTGGTACCATTGGATTAGTGAGAGTTTTTGGATGAATAAAAAGCATCAAAACACTTTGGAGGCGATTTTCAAAACGCCGACTTTGTCAAATCTCGTCTGGAAGGATTGTGAGAAGCTCCTCATTTCTTTAGGAGCTGAAATTACAGAAGGAGAGGGGTCGCGAGTTAGGATAGCACTTAATCGTGTTAGGGCGGTTTTTCATCGACCACATCCTAAAAAGAGATAGATAAAGGAGCTCTAGTCTCACTGAGAAAATTTTTGGAGAATGCGGGCATAAACCCAAAGGAGAAGAATTAGCCATGATGAAATACAAAGGATATATCGGACATGTTGAATATGACGATGAAGCCAAAATTTTTCATGGTGAAGTCGTTGGTTTGAGGGATATCATTACCTTTCAGGGGAAAAGTGTGAAGGAGCTCGAGCAAGCGTTTCAGGAATCAGTTAACGATTATCTAGCCTGGTGCAAAGAAAGGGGTGAAAAACCGGAAAGAACCTTTTCAGGCACTTTCAATCTGCGAATTCCTCCCGAATTACATGCAAAGCTTGCTTTTCAAGCAAAAACAATGGGATTGAGTCTAAACGCTTACGTTGCTGAAAAGCTCCGTGCAATAGATTAAATTTTCTTCTAATTCAATAATTAAATAGAAATATTCTATGAAAAGTAATGATGCTTTAGGTGAATTGAATGATTACGAAAAGAACATCGATGCTTTTGGTAGGGAAATAGCTTTACTTTATGAAATTTGCGGGGCTCTAAGGGAGATGTATCAGCAAGTCGTGAGCACCCTGAAATCTACAAACGGTTTGGCTCATTTTTTTATATGTTTTATCGCCATTGTTATTATGAGATTTACCACGGAATTTCACGTTTAATAGATGAGACTAAAGGCGTGGCAAGCTTAATAAAGCTTTTAAAAGAGAAAGAATCCAATAAGCCACCAGCGCGAGCAGAATTGGCAGATATTGAAAAAGAACTCGCTGAAAAAATAAAAGATAATGAAACAGCTAAGAAAGTAAAAAACTTCCGAGATAATAAGTTAGGGCATAAAAATAAAGAATTAATCTTGAAAGCGCGTCTGGAAAAAGAATTTTTAGAAAATAACAAGCTTGACATCGATGATCTTGAGGCTTTACTTCACCTCCTAAGTAATGCAATCAAGCGTGCTTCAGAGCGAGCTAGATTTCATGTTTTAACACTACCAGAAACTTCTATACGTGCAGAGATAAGCGATCTTTTTGATCTCTTGTCTGAAAAACAAAGTCAACCTTTCATCTCTAATTAAATAGAGAAATTAAGATTCTCAATTTGTACTAAAATTTATGAGCAAAGAAGGCACGACACTTGAGTATTGGTACACAGAAATTGTTCGCCTTGCTGCAAATGCTCTTTTATACCACTTTTATGCCCTTTGGTTTACAGAGGACTATGAGAAGGCTTAAAAATCACACAGTTAATAGGGCCGGGTTCTTTGTGAGCCGGCCCTTTTTGTTTGGAGGATTAGTCGGGGAGGAGTTGGTTGGCGAGGTCTTTGGCGAGCTTGCCGTCGATGGAGCTGTTAAGCTTCATGATGCTCTTCATCAGGATGCCGAAGTCTTTTTTGGTTTTGGCACCCGATTCAGCGATCGCTTGGATCACGAGTTGTTTGGTTTCTTCAGGGGAGGGGGCTTGAGGGAGAAACTCCTGAATAATGGCGAGTTCGCTTTTTAGCTTTTCGGCAGCTTCGGGACGGTTCGCTATGAGGGCTTGGTCAACGGCCTCTTTGAGATTGCCATGGTAGGTTTTGAAGAGTTTTAAGACTTCCGCATCGGGGAGTTCGGCACGCGCATCAACCGCTAAGATTTTTGATTTTAGCATGCGCAAAGTGTCGAGTCTGATCTGGTCCCGGCTTCTCATCGCTTCTTTGATATCGTTATTAATTTTTTCAATAATTGCCATTTTGCACTCTGCTGTTTAGTTGAGATTATAGCGTAAAGGAGGATTGCTTATTGGTTAAGATTTGAAAAATTGATAAAAGGGTGTTTTTAAAGTAGGTGGATCCAATGGGTCATGATGAGGAATTCGAGAAGAAGTTGCAGAAGGATATTTTTCCTGAGGGATGGGTTAATCCGAAGCCGATAGATGAGTACGATCTAGTTGTAATCGGGGGTGGGCCTGGAGGTATGACCGCAGCAAGTATAGCTAAGGGGATGGGGGCTAAGGTTGCTCTTGTGGAAAAGGAGCATTTCGGAGGCGAATGTTTAAGCTATGGATGCATTCCATCAAAAGCCTTTTTGCAAAGTTCTCGAGTTGCTGCGGCGGTTAGGAGGGCAAAAGAGTATGGTCTGGAAGTGGAGGGGTGGAAGGTTAATTTTCCAGCTGTCATGGAGAGGGTTCATCATTTACAAACAGTCATTTCTCCACACGATAGCGCAGATCGTTTCAAGAAATTAGGTGTTGATGTGTTCTTGAATGAGGGGCATTTCGATGGGGACAATAGTTTGGAAGTAGGTGGACAGAGAATTTTTTTTAAAAAGGCGGTGATTGCTACGGGGACACAGCCAATTCCGCTGGAAGCCGAGGGTTTGGCAGAGGCCGACTACTGGACCAATCAGGATATTTTTAAGATGGATCAATTGCCAAAGCGGATGGCCTTTATAGGAGGGGGGCCGATTTGCTGCGAGTTATCTCAGGCTTTTTTGCGTTTTGGATCCCAAGTCACTTTGATTGCGCGGGGGTCGAATCTCCTTCCAAAAGATGATCCGATTGCCTCAGAGAGACTTAAGAAAGCTTTTGAAGATGAAGGGATGAAGGTTTTCACCGACTCAGTTGTTCAGAGAGTGGAAAAAAAAGGGAAAGAGAAAATCCTCTATTTAAAGAGTGGAGAGACAATTGTCGTTGACGACATTTTTGTTTCGATCGGTAGAAAGCCAGTTGTGGAAGGAATGAATCTTGAAAAAGGGGGCATTTCCTTTGATCCGCAAGAAGGGATTTTGACAGACGAATACTTGCAAACAAGCAATCCCAATGTCTATGCAGCAGGCGATGTTACTTCTAAATTTAAATTCACTCATATTTCACAAGAACTGTCCAAAATGGCTGTTCTTAATGCCTTAAATGGAAACAAAGTAAGAAAAGAGTCTCTGATTGTTCCTTGGTGTACTTTCTCTGATCCAGAGGTGGCTCAGATCGGGTTAAGCGAATTGGAGATCAAAAAACAGGGACTTCCTGTAGAAATTGTCATGGTCGAAATGGCAAGCATCGATCGAGCTATTTTAGACGGTGATACGTTGGGTTTTTTGAAAATCATGGTAAAAGAAAATTCTGATCAAATTCTTGGAGTGACAATGATGGCAGCTCATGCAGGGGACATGATTTCAGAGATGAGCGTGGTGATGAATTGCGAAAAAGGGCTAACGGCCTTATCTAAAGCAATCCATCCTTTCCCTACACAAGCCCAAGTTCTACGTACTGCAGTTGCTACGATATTAAAAAGGAGATCTGATCGAAAATAAATTTTATTGGTTTCGATCCCAAAAGTGATATACCTATTCAAAGGGTCCAGGTTCTATTTTAGAAAGGGGAAATGAAAAAAGACAAACTTATCATAGGCATTTTAGCGATATTGGCAGCCGCAGTCGCCAGCTTCTTTATTTTAGCAAGTGAAAGCGCTTTGGTCACACATCCAAAGGGAATTATTGCACAAAGCCAACTCGATCTCATCATCACCAATGTTGTGCTGATGCTGATCATTATTGTGCCGACCTATGTGTTGCTTTTCGCAGTGATTTGGTTAGTTAAAAGACCAAATGCCAAACACGTCCCTAGACATACTTATAAGACTTATCAAGAAGTGCTTCTCTGGATCATTCCTTGTTGCATCGTCGCTCCTATGGCGATCATCACCTGGAAAGCAACTCATCAGCTAGATCCCTTAAAACCTTTAGAGAGTGATATTAAACCTCTTAACATTCAGGTTGTTGCTCTCGATTGGAAATGGCTGTTCATCTATCCAGAGCAGGGAATCGCTACTTTAAACTTTGTTGAATTTCCTGCAGGTACACCTGTTCGTTTTTCACTTGCTGCAGATAGCTCTCCGATGAATTCATTTTGGATTCCTCAACTTAGCGGTCAAATTTATGCAATGACAGGTATGGTAACCCATTTACATCTTATGGCTCATGATCCAGGAGAATTTACAGGAAGAGCCGCTGAGATCAATGGAGAAGGGTATGCCGACATGATCTTTACAGTTAAATCAACTACTCCTGTCGAGTTTGATGATTGGGTTAAGAAAGTCAAAGAATCGCCGTTAAAGCTAAACGATTCAACTTACAAAAAACTTTTAAATCGAACCATTGACTCATCAGTCTTTCTTTATTCCGATGTCAAAGACGATTTTTTTAATCAAATAGTGATGAAATATCAACATCCTAAGAAGAAGCATTATGACTGAATTCATCTTTGGAAAACTGACTTTGGAAGCCCTCCCCCATGTCTGGTACACGATTGGAGCGACAGTCTTTGTCACGCTCATGTTTATGTCTGTGGGGACGATTCTTACTAAGACCAAGCGTTGGGGTTGGCTTTGGAAGGAGTGGTTAACATCAACTGATCCAAAAAAAATCGGAACGATGTACATCATTTTCGCCTCTCTGATGTTCTTTCGAGGGTTGATTGATTCGGGTATGATTTGGCTTCAACAGGCCATTGGTGCTGATTCTCTGGGATACCTTGACTCAGATCATTTTCAAGAGATTTTTACTTCTCATGGCGACATCATGGTTTTCTTTGTCACCATGGGTTTTTTCTTTGGCTTAATGAATTGGATTGTTCCTCTTCAAATTGGAGCTCGTGACCTCGCTTACCCCTTTCTAAATAACCTTGGTTTTTGGCTCACGGTGGCTGGGGGAATCATGATCAATGTATTTTTTGTGGTGGGAGGAAAATTTGCAAATACTGGCTGGCTTGCTATTGCGCCTCTCTCAGGCATAGAATTTAATCCAGGAGTTGGAGTCGATTATCTCATTTGGAGCTTACAGCTTTCAGGTCTAGGAAGTCTCCTTGCAGCTATCAACTTTATTGTAACCATCATCAAAAAGCGTGCCCCGGGGATGACTTTAATGCGGATGCCGCTCTTTGTCTGGGCTTCTTTATGCGGGATGGTTCTTGTTGTAACAGCATTCCCCGTCCTAACAGCGACGACATTGCTTTTATGGCTTGACCGGGTGGCAGAGATGCACTTTTTTACAGTCAGTGGAGGAGGCAATCAAATGATGTACTTTAATCTCATTTGGATGTGGGGCCACCCTGAAGTCTATATTTTAGTGATACCTGCGTTTGGCATGTTTTCAGAAATTGTCTCGACATTTTCCCAAAAGAAAGTCATGGGCTATATCTCTATGGTGTCGGCATTACTTATCATTACGCTCCTTTCCTACCTCGTTTGGCTCCACCACTTTTTTACAATGGGGGCAGGACCTAGTGTGAACTCCTTCTTTGGTATTGTGACTATGTTAATTGCGATTCCCGCTGGAGTTCAAGTTTTTAACTGGATTTTCACGATGTATAAAGGGAAAGTCGAATTTGCCTCTCCCATGTATTGGTTTATCGGCTTTTTAGTCACCTTTATGATCGGTGGAATGTCAGGGATATTTATGGCCTCTCCTCCTGCAGATTTCCAGGTGCATAATAGCCTATTTTTGGTCGCCCATTTTCATACCATGATTATTGGGGTGGCTCTTTTTGGGACTTTTGCAGGCGTTACCTATTGGTTCCCAAAAATCATGGGTTTTAAACTTAATGAGCGATTAGGAAAAAGAGCTTTTTGGTTATGGCTCGTTGGATTTTTCGTCTCTTTCATGCCTCTCTATATTCTTGGCTTTATGGGGGCGACTCGCCGTCTCGATCACTATCCAGCTTCTACCAACTGGCAGCCTTTATACATCACCTCCGCGATTGGTTTTGTCATCATTTTGTGGGGTATTGCCACCCAAATCCAGCAGCTCATCGTTAGTATCAAAGAAAGACATCAAAACTTAGACACAACTGGCGATCCTTGGAATGGAAGGACACTCGAGTGGTCAACCTCTTCACCCCCTCCTTTTTTTAATTTTGCAGTCATTCCGACAGTGAGAAGTCGAGAGCCGTTTTGGAACATGAAAAAAAGTCGCCGTACCCAAAGTAAAGATTATCATGACATTGAGTTGCCCAGAAACACGCCAATGGGGATTTATATTTCTATCTTAGCCTTTGTCATGAGCTTTGGTCTTGTTTGGCACATCCATTGGCTCTCCCTTCTTGGAGGGCTTGCCGTCATTGCTTGTATCATCATCCTTTCGTTTGATGAGCATATGGAATATATCCTACCAGCTGCAGAAGTTAAAAAAATCGATGAATCGAGAGCTCGAGCGTAACTAGTATGGAGGAGAGCGATACTAAAGTTTTCGGTTTTTGGATCTATTTAATGACCGACTTGATTATTTTCGGCGTCCTTTTTGCCACTTTTATTGTTTTGCGCCACAATACTTTTGGAGGACCTTCTGGTCAGGAACTTTTTGAGATGCCCTCGGCCTTAGCAGAAACCCTCATCCTCCTAACTAGCAGTTTTACCTGTTCAGTTGCGATGATCGAGGTGCATGGCGAACGGAAGAAGGCAGCTCTCTTCTGGTTTGTCCTCACTGTGGCTCTTGGGGCTTCTTTTCTAGTTTTGGAGATTTCTGAGTTTTCTGGATTTGTTGGCAAGGGAGATAGTTGGCAAAGAAGCGGATTCCTCTCATCTTTTTTCACCCTCGTTGGGACACACGGCTTGCATATCTTCTGCGGTTTACTTTGGATGATTGTGGCGATGGTTCGGCTTTGGACACGCCCTCTGATAGAATCGAGTGTCTCTAGAATTTACCGGATGGCCCTTTTCTGGCACTTCCTCGACTTTGTGTGGATTTTTATCTTTACCGTTGTCTATGCCATGGGGCACATTTTATGATGAGCATGAGTCAAGCTTTAAAATTACGCATCATCGGTTTTGCCGCCTCCCTCATCTTCACACTGGCCGCCTATTTTATTACTGTCAGCCCTAACTTACTTAATCTTGATCTTAAGTATTCTATTCCTGTTATTTTGACATTGGCCCTTTTTCAGGCCACCGCTCAGTTTATCTTTTTTCTCGATGTTTGGAGGGAGAAGGGTACCTTCTGGAACTTATTTATCTTTATTTCCACCATCCTCATCATTTTCATCATCGTCTTCTTCTCCATCTGGATCATGGACCACTTAAATACAATGATTCCCTAGTTGATAAATCGAGAAGTTTAAATTCACGATTCGATCCTTTAAAATTCACGATACTTTGATTCGCAACAGGGCTAAACCTGCCTCATAAATCTGCAATATCAATGATGCGATAAAAATAGGGACTGCTTAAGAGAGAATCTGAGAGGGTGCCTAAATGGAGCAGGACAGGTGAAACACCAAAACCTTTGGGAAGAGAGAGAGAAGCTATTTTAGTTTTCATAGCATCAATCACTTCAAGGCCTAGCTCACGACGACGCATTTTGACTTCGCAAACAAACAAAGTATTTGAGCGTGTTTGGATCAGGTAGTCGATCTGACATCCAGCTTTTTGACCTGAGGATTTTTGGAGATAGGGGTTGTCAATGAGGAGTAAGCGTCAGTTTAGCCCCAGGTTGACTTCCAGAGGTAGAGTTAGGCGGCTTTTAAGGAGATCTAGCTTTGATCCAGTTGTCCGGTAGGAGCTCGCT
>JAGVKY010000056.1 GCA_020050175.1 Parachlamydiales bacterium | reverse complement strand
GATGACTTTAAAGGAGGCCTATAACCTCTGTCTTTCTAAAAAACCCAATATTGGACCAAATAAATCATTTTTTGAGCAGTTGATGGTCTATGAAAAATCGATTTTGGGATCCAATTCATTAAATTTAAGAGACTATTTAGCGAACCAGCTTTCGAATGGTGCAGCCTCCTCTTTTTCTTTGGCACAGATCAATCGGGCTCTTGACTTAAGCAAGAATGACCCCAATAAAGCCCTCAATATCTTATTTAGTTAAGAATTCCAACTCTCCTCATCCCTGAAATGGTCACTAATTTTGAGGTATGACGAGTGTGATGCCAGGTTGGATTTTGTGGTGGTTGGGGATAAGGTTCTGATTGGCCTGCCAGATTTTTTCCCATTGAGTTTCGGTACCGTAATACTTTTTAGAAATAGAGGAGAGCGACTCCCTATCTTGTACGACATGCTTGCGTTGAGGAGCAGGGAGAAGGGATAGATCCTCTGGAATATGTTCCGCTTTACCTTCAAAGAGAAGGATTGTTTGGGCAGCTTGTTCAACTTCTTGTATAAAAATAGATTGAGGAGGCGCTGTTTCGTGAAGAAAGGACCGGACAATAGCAAAAAGAAGGAGAGCTGTGCAGAAGGAGAGGGCTACTGTAAAAAGAAAGGGTGGCGAACGATTAGCTCTCATTATTTATATTCTCATTTATTTTCTATAGGGTTTGCTTGGCTTTGAGGCTTCTCCATAATAACCATCTTTATACCGTTTAGCCATCTCTTCTAAAGTCACATGAGGAATATCTCCTGCATGACCTGCTTGCCTAAACTCTTTCATCCTCTCTTCGCATATTTTTTGCATTGCATCACGAGCAGGCGCCATGTACTTGCGAAGATCAAATTCTGCCGGATCCTCATCAAGAACTTTACGGATAGCAGCTGTCATGGCAAGACGATTATCGGTGTCGACATTGATCTTTCTAACACCTGCTTGAATCCCTTTTTGGATCTCAGAAACAGGAACGCCCCAGGTTGGACGAATTTTTCCTCCATGCTTGTTAATCTGCTGAATAAGATCTTGAGGGACAGAAGAACTGCCATGCATCACTAAATGACAGTCGGGGATTTTACTATGGATTTCTAAAATTCTATCGATGGCAAGGACTGCCTTATCTGGCTCACGGGTAAATTTATAGGCGCCATGGCTCGTTCCAATCGCCACAGCAAGTGCATCGACCCCTGTTCGATGGACAAAATCAACCGCTTGATCTGGATCAGTCAATAGCTGAGAGAGGGAAAGTTGCCCCTCCGCTCCATGCCCATCTTCTTTATCCCCGCGGCCTGTCTCAAGAGATCCTAAAACTCCAAGCTCTCCTTCGACTGTCACACCTACTGAATGGGCCATATCGACAACGTAACGGGTGACCTTCACGTTGTATTCATAAGAGGAAGGCGTTTTTCCGTCTTCTTCAAGGGAGCCATCCATCATCACGCTCGTGAAACCTAAACGTATCGCACTTAAACAGGTTTCTGGGCTATTGCCATGGTCTTGGTGAAGGACAATGGGGATTTCTGGGTAGAGCTCGGCTGCAGCGAGCATCAGATGCATCAGAAAGTGATCATTGGTGTATTTTCTTGCCCCACGGCTTGCCTGAACGATAACAGGACTTTTGGTTTTCCTTGCTGCCTCCAAAATTGCTTGAATCTGCTCCATGTTATTAACATTGAGAGCGACGCACCCAAAATTTTTCTCTTTGGCTACATCTAGAAGAACACGCATTGGAACTAACATAAAACACTCTCAAGACAAGAAGAGTGATATACTCTGTCATCTAGGTTTCTAGCAATCCTCCACTGCCAATTAATCAAGAGTTGCCGAAAAAAAGGGGTTCATGAGAGCTTTCGAACTTCATGGCAGAAGAAGCTCCTTTCACTAACCGTCTGATTCACGAGAAATCTCCTTATTTGCTTCAGCACGCCCATAACCCTATTGACTGGTTTCCATGGGGGGAGGAGGCATTCCGAAAAGCAAAAGAAGAAGACAAACCGATTTTTTTATCCATCGGCTATGCGACATGCCATTGGTGCCATGTGATGGAAGAAGAATCTTTCCGAGATCCAGCGGTTGCGAAAGTTTTTAACGAAGTCTTTGTGAATATCAAAGTCGACCGAGAAGAACTGCCTGAAGTGGATAGCCTCTACATGGAGTTCGCGCAGGGCATGGTGACAGGAGCCCTCGGATGGCCTCTCAATCTTATTCTAACTCCAGAATTGAACCCTCTCTTTGCCGCCACTTACCTCCCTCCTAAAACGAGAGGCGGGACCATGGGTCTCATCGATTTAGCGACCCAAATCGGGGAAGTTTGGAAAAGTGAAGAAAAAGGAAGGCTAATTGAACAAGCCGATCGAATCGTCGAAGTTTTCCGCTCGACAACTCACTACGAAAAAGGGCCGGTTCCTCCAAAGGAGGCGATCGATCATAGTGCCGATATTTTTTTCAAAATGGCTGACCCTGCTTGGGGTGGGCTTAAAGGGGCACCAAAATTTCCTTTGGCCTACCAAATTAATTTTTTGATTAGGTATGCCAATTTAAAAAGGGAGAGCCGGGCCCTATTTTTAGTAGAAAAAACTCTTGATAAGATGGCAAGAGGGGGCATTTTTGATCATCTGGGGGGTGGTTTTTCCCGCTACTCGGTCGATGAAAAATGGAGAGTGCCCCATTTCGAAAAAATGCTTTATGATAATGCCATTTTGTCGGAAGCCTATCTCGAGGGTTATCTTGCTGAAAAACAAGAACCTTTAAAAGATGTCGCTGTTAAGACGCTCGATTACGTGATCACTGAGATGCGAGGGGACGAGGGTGGTTTCTATTCAGCGCAAGATGCAGATTCCGAAGGGAAAGAGGGGCTTTATTATACCTGGACCCCTGACGAAATTAGGGCCCTTTTTGATCCAAAAGATGCCGATCTACTCTGTTTATATTTTGACATCACCCCCTTTGGAAATTTTGAAGGGCGCTCGGTTTTAGCAACACCCGATACCCCCGAAGAATTTGCCCACCGATATGGGGTCGATCCAAAAGCTTTCAAAACTCTCCTTAGAGAGGCGGTACCGCTTCTTTTGGAAACACGGAAAAAACGAAAATCTCCCATGAAGGATGATAAGATCCTCACTTCATGGAATGGGATGATGCTTCATGCGTTAAGCGAAGCTGGATCGTCCCTCAGAGTCCAACGGTTCCTAAAGGCGGCCGAGAAAGGGGCTCAATTTCTTCTCACTTCCCTTTGGGTCGAAGGAGAATTAAAGCACCGTTACCGCTCTGGAGAGGCAGCCATACGAGGGACGCTGGATGATTATGCTAATCTCATCCGAGGACTTCTTTCTTTATTCGAAGCTACACAAGAGGTGACCATCTTAAGATGGGCTTTAGACCTCACCGAAGAGGTAGAGAATCGTTTTCGAATTAAAGAGGGCGGCTATTATCAAACTGACGGTTTAGAACCCTATCTTGTCCTTCGTAAAGCTCACTTCGCCGATGGAGCCGAGCCAAGCGGAAATAGTATCCATGGAGAAAATCTCCTTCGACTTTACCAGATGACTTTTGACAAAAAATATCTTGAAAGGGTTGAAGCTCTTTTTGGTGTGATCACTATTCCTCTAACAACTGTTTCACCTGGGTATCTTTTCCACATGATGAATTTATTGAGATACCATGACCTGAATGCAGCAACCTATATTCTTGCCCTAGACAAAGAAGGGCATTTGAAAGATGAAGTATCAGAGGCTGTTTTCAAAGGTTATCATCCCCATCGAGCCTTTTTGGTTCTGGCGGAGGAGAATGAATTAAAAAGATCTTTAATACCTTCGCTTGCTAACTACCGGCCCGTCCAAGGAGAGACTACCCTTTACATTTGTAAACAAGGGGTGTGTCAAGAACCTTTGGTAGGTCGAGGAAAAATTTTAAGCGCATTAAGTGCTTCTTAACTAATTCATTTACTGTTGATTTTGCTATAATCTTCTCGCCCGCTATTGTAATTTTTTGATGAGCCAGAAACCATTGCCTATGCCACTCTTGCCACCACCTCCTGAAGCCGAAAGGGAGATTCTTGATTATCTCGAGAAGTCAGAGGGTTTAGACCATGTTAAAATGCGTCTCCTCCAAATGCTAGAAGCGGGACATTTTTCTGAAGAGCTCTGGTCTCTTTATCTTGAATCACTCTTGGTCGAAAGGGAGTCCCATCACGATCTTCTCTCTTCCGACCTCCCAGAACTTTTCCCTTTTGTCGCGAATGTGGCAAAGGCGGGGGGAGTTTCACTCAGCCCTGCCTTTCTCTGGCGTTGGGGATTAACCCACTATGCCATCGGTCTTCAAGGAGAAGAACCCTGCGATTTTGTTAAAGCCATTTCTTTGCTTAGAAGGGCAGTGGCTTACGGTTTTGAGAAAGCAAGCCTTTGTTTTGACCTCGCCAAATGTTATTTTTTTCTCCATCGCCTGGTTTTAAAAAGAAATCTTCTTGAGGAAGCCCTTCGTTGGCTGGAGCGGGGAGAGCGTCTTTCAGGGGAAATTAATGAAGAGCTGCTTCCGCTGATCCGTTCGGTGGTTCAGATACTTTTCCAAGAAAATCCGACCGATGAATATCTCACTTTAGGACTCCGTTTTTTTGAGATCGTTTTTGAAAATGAAGGACTCGAAGAGTGGATGGAAAAGGGCCGTTTTTTTCTACGGGCCGCCCGTTACAAAGCCGATTTTGGCCTCTATCAAAAAGCTTTGGATCAATTCCAAAAAGTGGAAGCGATTGGGACTGAGACAACAGAATTATCTCTTCTTATGGGCGAAACCTTTTTAGGGATGGGTTGCGATGGCGAAAGAGTCGACCTCCTTCGAGAGGGGCAAAATCTTTTAGAGCATGTCTCAGAACAATATCCCGAGTTTAGCCGTCCTCTTCAACTTTTAGCCGAAGGTTATTTTGAAGAAGGGGCTCTTTTACAAGATCACGCCTTAGTAGAGCTCTCGATCCAAACTTCTCAAGAAGCCTTGGCTGTTGAACCCGATTCAGGAGAAGGTTTTTGGGGTTTAGCACGCGCATCGACCCTTCTCGGTGAGATGAAAACAGAGCCTTCTCTTTTGGAAAAAGGCTCTTCTTACTACGCAGAGGCCGAAGCACACCTAAAAGAACCTTCAGCTGTTTTTTATGCTGATTGGGGTTTTTGCCTGCTGAAACTCGCTGAGATTACACAAGGTCCTGGTTGGATAGAAGGTGCGATTGCCCGTCTCGAAAGAGCTTTAGCTATTTTCCCCATCGAAAATCCTCACGGCACACCACCTTCCGACTGGCTCTATCACCTAGGTTGCGCTTTTGATCTTTTGGGTGATCAGTCGATGCAAGTGAGCGATTATGAAAAGTCGATTTATCACCTGACACGTGCTCTTACACTCGATTCCGCTCACCCTTATGTTCGTTTCAATCTGGCGACGGCTCTTAGTCATTTAGGAGAAGCAACCAATGAGACGGAGTGTTTCGAAAAAGCTTTCGAGCTTTTTCGCTCCCAAGCCGAACGGGATGCCGAAGATGACATTGTATTTGCCGAGTGGGGAGTTTCCCTCCTGACCTTTGCCGATATGGTGGACGATCCAAGTCTTCCTGGACGGAAAGAAATTCTCTTTAAAGAGGCAGAAGATCGCCTCGAATGGGCGCGCCGTTTAGGCAACCTCCATGCAAGTTATCATCTAGCTTGCCTCCATTCTCTCCAAGGCAATGTCGAAGCAAGTCTTTATTTCCTCAAAAGAGGGGAGGCTCTCGGGGCACTTCCGCCACTAGACGAGATCCTAGAAGATGAGTGGCTCGAAACCGCCCGTCAAGCAGGCGCCTTCCAAGAATTAATAGAGATTCTACGCAAAAAGAAACCTAATTAGAAAGGTTGATTCTGAGAAGAGGGCGCTATCGCTCGGACGCCAAATAAATCCATTAACTTTTCATATTACCTGGGGAAAGATATAATTATTCATTTTTCTATGTTTGGTTTTCCAAGAGTTAGCAGTTTTAAGGATCTAGGCTCAGTTCCTGACAAAATAGCCTTAGGCGATGCAGAAATTGCTCTTAGTATGCGGGACGGGCATAAAAGTGATGTTTTAATTGTTGATCTAGGCACCGGTGTTTTTAAAGGCCAATTTATAGGGCTAGACCCTATCACCCATTTGGTCGCTTCGGGTCGTACGTTTTATTGCTTATCAAAAAAATACGGCTTAATGGATTTAAAAAGTGACCAGGAAGAGGGGACTCCTTCGATTGGAGAAAATATCTCTTTTGATGTCCTTGGCGATCGAGGATTGGTTTTGGAGAATAGAGGTGAGTTACATGCTCTTAGATTTATGGATTTAGAAACCTTTCAAGAGAAACGAGATGTTGAAGTTGATGCTCTTCAAGGTTATTTTCCAAAAGATCAAGGCCGTTGTTTTAATGTCGCATCTGATTGCCCTGACTTAGCGGTTGTTATTCAACAACAGGGGGAGGATGTTATTGCGGCTCTCTATGATGCGCGTGTAGGTGAGAATCGACCGTCCATCCATCGCTATCTCAGAACCTATAATGAGAATTTGGGTACTGAATATATTTTTCCTTTCCCCGAAATAATACAAGCAAAGTGTTCGTCAATTTTTAGAGAGGCAAGTAGCGCTTTATTTGCGGCTTATTCTGAAAACGAGTACTGCTGTATGGGTTATTACAACATGAAGCCTGAAAGATTTGGTGAAATAGATCATTTTAGATTGCTTCCGAAACCAGTCTATTATGTTGCTCCGCGAGAGATTTTACACCATAGTGGGCGGCATCTTGTCTTAGATTACACGACACACCTTAGATGGTACACATTAGATCAAAAGACTATTCCCGCGCCAATTGTTCAAAGTTCTAGTTTGGTGCCTTTTGCTGACAATGTCAGTTTTAAGAAAACTACACTTTATAAAGATGGGTGTAACATTCCAGTGGGCAATGAGTTTGTTCACACTGCAAATGACCGCTTCTACGCACGTTTAATGAGGGACAACACAGACAAGAAAATTGTCTTAAGCCTCACCCCCACAAACTCTCAATGATTGAGCTTTCTAGATGTTGAGGGCGTTGTTGAAAAACTATCTCTGAAGAGCTTTAGGATGACTATGGAAAATTGTCAAAAACAGGTCGGGGGCACCCCCGCG
>JAGVKY010000172.1 GCA_020050175.1 Parachlamydiales bacterium | reverse complement strand
CTTATGATTTCTTCTAAGTCCTCTTCTGATAAACGATGTAGGGTAAAGACTTGACATCGCGAGAGAAGAGCTCCGTTCAATTCAAAGGAGGGGTTTTCCGTCGTTGCTCCGACGAGGGTTATGATTCCCTTTTCCACATAAGGCAAAAAGCTATCTTGTTGAGATTTGTTAAAACGGTGAATTTCATCTACAAAAAGAAGGGTTGACTGGCCCATGTCAAAAGTTTTTTGAGCTCCCTCAAAAATCTTTCTTAGATCGGCCACACCAGAAAAAATAGCCGAAAGAGAGACAAAATGAAGATGGCAAGATTGAGCGAGTATATGGGCAAGAGATGTTTTTCCAGAGCCTGGGGGGCCCCAAAAAATCATAGAATACAACTGCTTTTTTTCAAGCATCCGAGTCAAAGGTTTGTTGGGTCCAATAAGGTGATGCTGGCCCACAATGTCTTCTAAGGTTTGAGGACGTAATCTTTCTGCGAGAGGAGTTGGCTTTTTAGCCACTATTCTCTGACTCGAAAGGCGACAACCTCACGTCCACGAAGGAGATGAATTGTCCATTCAGGCACTGTTTCTTTTAGAATAGAAACAACTTCATCTTTGGTTCGAATTTTTCTTTTGTTTATTGTGAGAAGGATGTCCCCAGGTTTAATTCCCAATTGGGCTGCAGAACTTTTTTCTGAAACATCTGTGATAATTACCCCTTGACTCATCGGACTAATACCGATTTCAAGAGCAAGCGCTGGAGAAAGATCTATTATGCTTGCCCCTTGAAAGGGATTTTTTTCATTGATGAGGAGGGGATGTGGATCTTTGGCTTCATAAGGTTCTTGTAAAGAAAGAGATAGTTTTTGCTCCACCCCCTTACGAAATATGACGAGATCCACTTTCTTTCCTAAAGAGGCTGTCGCCACTCGGTAATCTAAAGCCGCATCATCTTCCACTTCTTTTCCATCAAAGGAGGCAATAAAGTCGTCCACCTTAAGCCCTGCCTGATCGGCAGGACCATTAGGATAAACACCTTTAACGATAACACCATAAGGGTGAGATAGACTGAGTTTATGGGCAAGCTCATTATCTACAGGGACGACTTCAATACCCAGCCATGGGCGCGTTATTTTTCCCCCTCTCTCCATGCTATTCATGATCGGAATAGCGAGGCTTGTGGGGATGGCAAAACCGATGCCCATAGAACCGCCTGTTTTAGAATAAATGGCCGTATTAATGCCAACAAGTCGTCCATCAGTTGTGACAAGCGGTCCTCCGGAATTCCCAGGATTAATAGCCGCATCAGTTTGAATAAAAGAGCGATAATCATTAATACCCTCCTGACTGCGGGAGAGAGCTGAAATGATGCCTGAGGTAACCGTCTGTCCAACCCCAAAAGGATTTCCAATGGCCAAAACAATATCCCCAACTTCCAGATCTTCCTGAGGACTCACTGTTAAAAAAGGAAATTCTTCTCCGTCCTCAATTTGGAGGAGGGCAAGATCGGTTTTTTTATCGGTGGCTACTAATTTTGCCACATATTCTTGTTTGTTTGAAAGAACGATGCGGATGACATCGGCATTTTCAATGACGTGGTAATTTGTTAAAATAAGCCCATCGTTGCTCACAATAACTCCTGAACCTAAGGAGTTCTGCTCATTGCTTTCGTCTGGATTAAGATTGTCAAAAAATTGTTTAAAGAAAGGGTCGTCCATAAAAGGGGAGTGAGGATAATGAACTTTCGCTTCTTGAAAGGCGTATATATTGACAACAGCAGGGGCTACTTTTTTTACAACAGACGCATAGCTGAGAGTGATTTCTTCCCGGTGGTGGGGAATTGCTTTGCTTTCTTCCGTGGTTTTAGGCCCGGCTTCCTTGCATGCGGTTAATACAATGCAGAGGGAGAAAAAATAAGAGGTTGATTTTAAAAAGTTCATTTGAGTTATCGCTTGTTCATTTTTAAATAAAATCTAAAAGTAAGTGTATCATTGAGTTAGGATAGACGAAAAGAAAAACTTTACAAAAGCTTTTACTGACCGCTAAAAGATTAAGGAACATGAAAGTACTTTTTTCCCATGATTAAACTTGAAAATATCACAGTTCGAATGGCCGGGCGAACATTGATTGAAGACCTTTCTTTAACGCTTAATGAAGGCCATCGTTATGGACTTATTGGTCGCAATGGTACGGGGAAATCTACCTTTTTTAAGATCCTTCTTAAAATGCTACATCCTGATTCTGGGCATTTAGAGATACCCGCAAGGGTTAGCCTAGGTCACATTGCTCAAGAAGCCCCTTCTGGATCGGCAACCCCCCTTGAAGTTGTTATGGCCGCTGATCAGGAGCGATTAGAGTTGATGCAACAACTAGAAGAGGGGGATTCTCCTGAAAATATAGCTGACATTTATGAGCGCCTGATTGCTATTGATGCTTTTACTGCTGAAAGTAGAGCTTCGGAAATTTTAGCAGGCCTAGGATTTTCTCAAGAAATGCAGAAAGAGCCCCTTTCTACTTTCTCAGGGGGATGGCGCATGCGTGTGTCTTTGGCGTCCCTTCTTTTCTCAAAGCCGGATTGGTTATTGCTTGATGAGCCCACAAACCATTTGGATCTTGAAGCCACCTTATGGCTTGAAGATTATCTCAAGCATTATCCTAAGAGTCTTGTGATTATTAGTCACGATCGCCATTTGCTGAATGCGGTTTGTGATCGAATTCTTTTTTTGCAAGGAGAAAAAATTCAGTCCTATGGAGGTAATTTTGATACCTTTGAGCGAACATGGAAAGCCCAACAAGAATCCTTAAAAGCCCAGCATGTCAAGCAAGAAGCCCAGCGTAAGCATATGATGGCTTTTGTCAATCGTTTTAAGGCAAAGGCAACCAAGGCCAAGCAAGCGCAAAGTCGTCTGAAAGCGCTTGAAAAGATGGAGTCACTTCCTGATATTATGCATGATCCTGAGGTTCGTTTTGATTTTCCTCAGCCGGAAAAATTAGCGCCTCCTTTGATTGTTTTAGATCACGTTAACGTGGGATATTCCCCTGAAATCAGCATTCTCAAGGGTTTGTCCCAACGTATTGATGCGGAAGATCGCATTGCTCTTTTGGGGGCAAATGGAAATGGAAAGTCAACTTTCGCAAAACTTATCTCTGGGAGGCTTTCTCCGCAGCAAGGGGAGATCTCCCACTCGAAAAAATTAAAGGTGGGTTATTTTGCTCAACACCAAGTTGATGAGTTTGATCTTGAAGCAACCGGCTTTGAGCACGTGCTCCGTAAGTCGCCAAACTTATCGCCAACACAAGCGCGCTCTCTTTTGGCCGGCTTTGGGCTTATGGGGCAGAAGGCAGATGTTAAGGTGAGGAATCTTTCAGGAGGAGAAAAGGCCAGGTTAAATCTTACCCTGATTTGTTTGGAAAAGCCCAATATTCTTGTTTTAGATGAACCCACGAACCATCTTGATATGGACTCCCGACAAGCCCTCATGATGGCTCTTAATGCCTTTCAAGGGGCCGTTATTCTGGTGACTCATGATTGGGATTTGCTGGCTTCTACTATGGATCAATTATGGCTTGTTGCTGATCATAAGGTGACCAACTTTGAAGGGGATTTAGAAGACTATCGGCGGATGATTTTAAAGGGAGATGCGAGAATTCCCAAGGGTCAAAAGAAAAAACAAGCCTCTCAGATCAACGCTAATTTGAAAAAAAAGGTTTATGAAGCCAAACTTAAGGTGGAGGCTTTGACTGCTTCCCTTGAAAAAATAAAAGAAGAATTAAATGATCCGGACCTTTACACTCATCACTCTGAATCCCTTGGTCAGCTCATGAAAACCCAGCACCAGCTTGAACATGATTTATCCCTTGCAGAAGAAGCTTGGCTTAGAGCAGAAGAAGAGTTAAGTGCGGTTGGTTAAAATACATAGCCAAAGTAGAGCAAAACTAAACCAATAAGGAGCGTTATAAGCATCATTATGGTGTAGAATGCTTTATTTTCTATGCACATTATTGCTTTTCTCATGACAAATTCAGGGTAAAATAGCCGCACGACTCCTTTTAAGAGGGTAAGCCATCCCAATAGTGTAATGATAACTCTCCAATCCATGACCCAGACATTGTGACTAACGACGATAAGTATCCCAAAAATGAGAGCTAGAATGCCGCTAAACAATACGAGGCTTGGATTTTTAAGCATGTCTAATATCATGGGTTTTAACTCGTTTGCTTTGAGCATAAATGCAGCACTAACGATGACAAGATAAAGCCCGATGGTTTTGGCTAAAAAGATAGATAATACCATTTTTTTCTCCATTAACTATGTTTAATTAAATTTTTTATTATATTGTCATTATATATCTTTTTATTTAAAAAAAGTAATTTTTTCTATTAAACTTTTACTAACGATGTCATCGCAAATCCGTCTCCCTGAGCTTGCACCTTTTCGATAGCCTCTGTATAAAAAGAAAAGGTGCCCGTAGCTCAGCAGGATAGAGCACAAGATTCCTAATCTTGAGGTCGGAGGTTCGAATCCTCTCGGGTACGCCATT
>JAGVKY010000143.1 GCA_020050175.1 Parachlamydiales bacterium | reverse complement strand
CTCTTTTAGCCTCTGCCTACCGCGACGTCTATTTAGATACGTGCCGTCATCTTTTTGAAACGTATTCCCGCTTGATCGGTCCTTTGACCGAGCGCATGGCTGCTACCTTCCCTCAAGAGGTCGGAACCCCGCAAGGAGCTTATCAGGCAGCTCTACGAGCTAAAGTTTTAGATGTGGCTCGGGGACTTCTTCCAGTATCGACTCTCACGAACATGGGAGTTTTTGGAAATGGCCGCTTCTTTGAGGGGTTATTGATGAAGCTTGAGTCCCATTCGATGTCAGAAATGCAAGATCTAGGACGCAAAGCTTTCGACGCTCTTTCACAAGTGATCCCCTCTTTCATCCGGCGCGCTTCTCCTGACCATCGGACCTATTTGTCTTTCAGTCGATTCCAGGAAGCCATGCAGGGTGAGCTAGAAAGAGTTGCCCTTAAGTGGTCCCCGCCCTCCATCGAAGGGGGACAATCGGTCCAGATGATCGAAGCGACAGAGAATGCCCCTGAAGAAATTGCGGCTTATCTTCTTTTTGAATTTGGAAATGGATCGATCGAAGGATTAAAAGAAGTTGTTAAACAAATGAGCCCTGAGGAGTTAGAGGAGGTGCTGGAAGCTGCCTCATCGGCAAGAGAAACTCGCCGCCATAAGTCTCCTCGTGCGCTAGAGCATGCTCACTTTACTTTTGAAATACTGTCTGATTTTGCGACCTACCGCGATCTTCAACGCCATCGGATGTTGACGCAAAAAAGACAGCTCTTTTCTGCGGATCATGGCTATATCCTGCCTGAAGAACTTGAAGGGACCCCTGAAGAGGCTCTCTACAGGGAAGCGATGGAAAAAGCTAAAGAAACTTATGAACTCATCCGGCAAGAACTCCCTTTTGAAGCTCAATATGTCGTCCCCATGGGCTATCAAATCCGGTGGTACTTCCACGTCAATCTAAGAGCTCTGCAGTGGATTGTTGAACTACGTTCCTCCCCTGCAGGCCACCCTAATTACCGTAAGATTGCGCAAGAGATGGCCAAGGCAGTTAGTGCAAGATATCCTTCTCTCGAGCGCTTTTTCAAATTCGTTGATTACACAGGATATGGTTTAGGCCGCATGGGCCAAGAAATGCGCCGCGAAGCCAAAAAAGAAGTTTAGATAGCCCCTACGCATGAACATAAAGCTTATTCAATGTGTCTAGAGGAGTAAATTCCTCTCAAAATGTTCTTAAAGGCGATCCAGTCGATCAATTTCGTTATATCGTTGACCTTTTCGATTAATTGAACGATATAACGATAAGATCGATAATACGACTTATGCAACGTCCGCACTTTAACATCTCTTAGGTTGATGCGTATGCCTAACGATCCTGTTCGGTTTTTAAATCTTGTGATAGTCTCTCAGGTTACTCATATAGATTGATCATGCTGCGTCGTTTCTTTGACTTTCAATATAAGATGACCGAAAAGGGAAAACCTCTTGAAGCCTTCAGGCCTATTGTAGTTTCACTCGAAACATTTATTTTTGAGGCGAAAGATAACACAAAAACCGCCCCTCATATCCGCGATGCTGTGGATGTGAAACGGTGGATGATGCTCGTTGTTATTGCCCTGTTACCCTGTATGTTAATGGCCATCTGGAACACAGGGCTACAAGATTTTGTTTATTCATCTGGCGATTATCGTCTGATGGATGAGTATCTCGCCTCTTTAACAAGCTTTAGCAGCTACTTTTCCTTCGCCTTTAAAGAAGGGCGTTGGATTGAAATTTTGAAGCTTGGGGCTCTGGCCTTCTTGCCTGTTGTCATCATCTCCTACCTTGTTGGAGGCCTTGTGGAGGCTATTTTTGCCGTCATCAGAGGGCACGAACTGGCAGAAGGATTTCTTGTTACAGGCATCCTTTATCCTCTGGTGCTCCCTCCGACAATTCCCTATTGGATGGTGGCTGTAGGAGTGGCTGCAGGCGTTTTTCTGGCTAAAGAAGTCTTTGGCGGCACGGGTCAAAATATCATGAATCCTGCCCTTGCCTGCCGCGCTTTTCTTTTTTTCACATTCCCTGGAAGAATGACGGGTGATGTTTGGGTAGGGACCAACCCGACGACTGTTCGTGAAAGTTTAATCAAAATGAATACTGAGGCAGGAAAAAGTGGAGTAGACGCCTATAGCCAAGCCTCCCCTTTAATGAGAGTCAATGTCTCCCACGATATCAAGCGGATTCATGTCGACGCCATTGCATCGCAGGAACTGGGAAATCAAGTTTCAACTTATCCAGCCTTAGAAAAGCAATTTGGAGCTTGGAAGGGAGCTGGACACGAAGGGGCGCTTGGCGCTCTTTCGCCTGATCAATTGAAAGCTTTTGTAACAACTCCTACAGCAGAAAACGGTCTCGGGCTTTCCAGCGGATCCTTCGATAATGCCTGGCATTTGGCCGATGTGAGTTATGGCTTAACGCCTCTCCATAGCGACGGAAGTTTTTTCTTTGGAAATAAAGTCGGTTGCATGGGGGAAACTTCAGCTCTCGCGGCCCTATTGGGGGGGATTTTTCTTGTTGTCACAGGGATTGGATCGTGGCGAACCATGGTCGCTTGCTTTCTCGGGGCTTTTTTAAGCGCTACGCTCCTCTATTGGGGAGCCACTTATTTAGGAGCAGATGGAGGAGCTTGGAACCCTGCATCCTATGCATTCCCCCCCTACAAACAACTTATCGTTGGCGGACTGGCCTTTGGTTATGTTTTCATGGCGACCGATCCTGTCTCATCGCCTTCCACCAAGCTTGGTCAGTGGATCTATGGCCTTTTGGTAGGACTTGTGACGATTACTATCCGATTGGTGAACCCTGCCTACCCTGAGGGTGTAATGCTTGCGATTATCATGGGGAATGTTTTTGCCCCTCTGATTGATCATTATGCCGTTTTGATGGAAAGGAGGAGGGCACGTGTCCTTGCCTGACCAACCTAAAAAAGGATTTAGTAACAAGGGTACCTTGCTATTCATGGTAATCCTAAGTTTTGTCTGTGCCTTGATTTTATCGGTCATGGCTTCTTCTTTGCGCCAGCCTCAAGAAGAGGCAAGGGAGCTTGATCGAAGCAAAGAGATGCTCAAAAGTGCTCAAATTCTCAGCTACGAAGGGTACTTTCAAGTCCAAGACAAAAGTGGAAATTTTGTCCCTGCAAAAATAGAATCCAGCGGTCTTCTCTCCCCTATAGAAGGGGTTGTTTATCCCTCTAAAAACCAAATTCTTGATCTCTACACTAAACGGATCGTCCCGATGGTTGTGAACGACAAGGGGGATCTCTCGACATTTGAAAAAGAAAAAATCAACTACGGCTCCTATCTCAACAATTTTCGCAAAATCGGCTACTTTACCCAGCCTTGGAAATTGATTTATAAAATTCTTCCCAATGAGGAAAAAGATAAGGAAAAGGCTGATGGTTGGATCATCCCCATCAATGGTTTTGGACTGTGGGATGCGATGTACGGTTATCTCGCCATCAAACCTGATGGCAATACGGTCATTGGCATCAGTTGGTATGACCAAAAGGAGACCCCCGGCCTTGGAGCAAACGTTACCGAATGGAGCTGGCAAAAGCAGTTTCCAGGTAAAGTGATTTTTCAGCCTTCTCCTGACGGCAAAACCGATTTTAAGACAGCACCTCTTGGTATTGATGTGGTGAGAGGTAAAGTTAATGAAGTATTTGGAAATCAGCCAAGATCAAAGAGCGCGGTCGATGGAATGGCGGGAGCAACGTTAACAGGAAATGGTGTGACAGACGCCTATCATGACGTTCTGGCTGGTTACCGTCCCTTCTTGATAAAGCTACATGAAGGGGCAAAGGAAGAGGCTAAAAATGGCGCAAAATAAAAATCCCTCCAGTTTTTACTTTTTTGATCAGCTTTTTTCGAGCAACCAAGTCTTAGTCGCGGTTCTGGGGATTTGCTCAGCATTAGGGGTAACGAATCGGCTATCCGTTGCTTTGACAATGGGCATATCGGTGGCCTTTGTCACTTCGTGTTCTTCTTTTTTAGTTTCCCTATTGAGAAAAAAGACCCCTGATAGCGTCCGGATGATCACTCAATTGGCGATCATCTCTGTCTTTGTGACGATCATCGATGAGTTTTTGAAAGCCTTTTTCTTTCCTATTTCAAAAATCTTATCTGTCTTCGTTGGATTGATTATCACTAACTGTATTGTCATGGGCCGTGCTGAAGGGATGGCGAAAAACGTGACTCCTATCCCCGCTTTTCTCGATGGCCTTGGTGCAGGCCTTGGTTACGCCTGGGTTCTTGCCGTCGTTGGAGCTATCCGAGAAATCTTTGGGTTTGGGCAATTGTTTGGAATGCAGGTCATTCCTCTCTCTTGGTATGCAACGGCTGAACACCCTAACCTGTACGAAAATTTTGCCATCATGGTCAGCCCTCCTGCTGCCTTTTTTATCCTTGGGATCATGATTTGGATTGCTGAAAGCCGAAAGGCCAAACTCAAAAGGATTTAATTCATATGTGGATGGGAGATTATACGCCGATCAGCCTACTGGGACTGCTCATTCAATCGGTCTTCATCGAGAACTTCCTCTTGGCCAACTTTTTGGGCATGTGTACCTACCTTGCTTGTTCTAGCAATCTTAAAACAGCAAATGGCCTTGGTGTGGCAGTCGTCTTTGTCATCACCTTTTCGGGCATCTTAAACTGGTGTGTGGCTCAATTTATCACCGGTCCTAATGCCCTGAGCTGGCTCTCCGTCATCGGCTTTAATGCCTCAGGGATTAACCTCTCCTTCCTTCAATTTTTGCTTTTTATCTCTGTCATTGCAGGGTTTACGCAAGTTCTGGAACTTGTCATCGAAAAAGTATCGCCAGCCCTTTATATGACACTCGGCCTCTATCTCCCTTTGATTGCCGTGAATTGTGCCATTCTGGGTGCCTGTCTTTTTGCGGTCACCCGCGAATATCCCTTTATCCCCAACATCGTCTATGTCTTTGGGTCGGGATTAGGGTGGTGGCTTGCCATTGCTCTCATCGCAGCTATCCGCGAAAAACTCCGAGTCTCCGACATTAATCCCGGCCTCCGTTGGATGGGGATCACCTTCATCATGAGTGGTCTCATGGCCATGGCCTTTCAGGGCTTTACAGGCATCAAGCTCGCCAATCCCACAGAAACAGTGGTGGAAGCGGGAACAGTCGTTCAGGAAATGGTCCCGAGTACGAGATAGCATTCTAATTTGAGGGGCGCTGGTCTGGGCTAGCTGTAGAGGCGATCTTGGCACAAATCTCGCCCTCGGCAGGTGTAAGCTAGCCGAGGGCGTAGATTTTGCCAATCTCATCCTCTTCGCTATAGCCCAGGCGCCCAAATGAATATTCAATTTTCAGATCAATCAGAAAAATAAAATTAAGCTGTCACTTTTAGGTCTTTGACGGCTTTCACTTCGTCGGGACGCTGAATTTTAGTTGTGTGAGGAGCGTTTTTAATTTTTTCAGGGTGGGTTTCCCCTTCGGAGGCGAGGGTTTGGAAGGCGGAGATGATGGAGTCGAGGGTCGCTTTGGTTTCCGATTCTGTCGGTTCGATGAGAAAGGCCTCTTCGACGATGCGCGGAAAGTACATGGTCGGGGGATGGATGCCAAGGTCGATCAGCCGTTTGGCTAAGTCGAGCGCCGTGATGTTCTCTTTTTTGAACCGGTTCATCGAGAGAATAAACTCATGAAGGCAGTGCGCTTTATAGGGTGCTTCAAACAGGGTTGAGAGGGCGCCCTTGAGATAGTTAGCGTTTAGGGTGGCGGCAAGGGCACTTCGCTGCAGGCCAGCTTTACCTAGAAGGAGAGTGTAGAGATAGGCTCTAAGGATGATACCAAAATTTCCTTGAAAGGGGGACGGGCGGGGTTGATTCTGTTTATTTTTCCAATGATAGGTGTCATTAATTTTTTCGATTTGAGGTGGAGGCAAAAAAGGGATGAGGGCTTTTTTGCAAAAGACCGGTCCTGCACCTGGGCCTCCTCCACCATGAGGCGTGGCAAAGGATTTATGGAGGTTTAGATGGAGAACGTCAAAACCCATTTCTCCCACTTTAACAAGTCCCATCAGGGGATTTAGATTGGCTCCATCGTAATAAAGGAGTCCGCCAGCGGCATGGATAAGGCAACTGATTTCAAGGATAGAAGGGGAAAAAAGACCAAGCGTATTAGGATTTGTCAGCATCAACCCGGCTGTTCTTGGAGAAAGAACTTTTTTTATTTCTTCCAGGTTGACATCCCCTTCTGAAGTTGTGGATAAGGTGATGATTTTATAGCCAAGGAGGGAGGCCGATGCAGGATTTGTTCCATGAGCAGCGTTGGGAATCAAAATTTCATCGCGGATCTCCCCATGAGAAGCATGAAACATCTTGATCAGATGGAGTCCGACAAATTCACCCTGAGCTCCAGCATAGGGAGAAAAAGTTCCACCATCCATACCTAGGAGTTCAGATAAGAAAAGTGTGAAGGTATGGAGAAGCTCTAAATTGCCCTGAGCAAGATGAGCAGGAGCAAGAGGATGAATCGTCTGAAAATCGGGTAGAGCTGCTGCTTTTTCTAGTACCCTTGGGTTGAACTTCATCGTGCAACTCCCCAAAGGGTAGGGAATTGTGTCGATGCCCACATTTTCTTGAGCTAAAAGGCTGTAATGCCTTGTTAATTCAAGTTCTGTAACTTGCGGCAAATCAAGAGGGTGTTGTCGTAAAAGTGACTGTAACGATGAGGGAAGAAAGTTTTTTATACTTTCTGCAGATCTACCAGCCACCCCTTTATCAAAGATGGTCTTTTCCATTGCGAACCTAAAACCATAGGCTAGCAGAGAGAAAGAAGCCTGCAAAGGTCAGATCTGAGATTAAAAAATGATTCGACGATTGTAAGGGGTTGGGGTCCTTTCCTATATCAGAGGCTAACTGGATTTCAGGAAAGAAACCTTGTTTGTAAAGGGTGAGCTGCTCCCACCCAGCCCTTAACATCATGAGTCTCTTTCCGTCATACAAAGGATATTTCCACCCAAGGCCAATGAAAGCCTCAGAAAAAGAACGAATAGCATTCTGATGGAATGGAAAATCGATATAAGTTGACTCAATGGGGACTGTATTGCCTGCAAAAAGAATCTTTAGTTTTGTTTTGAAAGCTCCAAACAAAACGCCAAAGGATCCTCCTCCAATCAATTCCAAATCACAGCCAAGATCCCAAGACATATTTAGTCCAAGAGTTGGACCCACCCCTTTAAAACGACTTTTTGCGATTGAGTCAGAAAAATAGGAGACCTCAAAAGTAAGGAGATCGGTTGGCACAGTAGACGTTGTGTTGAGTTGAAACCTTTCCTCCAAAAGAAACATCGTGAGACTTAATGAAGGCCGGATAACAAGATGAGGGCCTAAAAAAAGAGAACGTTCTACGGAAAGATCAAGTTTATTAATCGAGATGTGGGTAAATCTTTTTTGTGATAGCTGCTGGGTAGGGATTTGATAGTTCCCAATATTAAACCCCGGCGTAAAGGATATGGGGGCATTGAAAAGACCTTCGTAAGTATTGCAATCTCTAGTCAAAAAGTGGGTGAATGTTAAAAAAATAGCAAAGCGATCGCAGGGGAGATTAAGCCCTCCTTGGAGCCTATAACCATAATTCCAAGAAAGAGGAAAATCTCGAGTCCTCAAATGTTCTTCCAGAAAACTAGGATCAATAGAGGCGATTTTTAAGGCATTGATCTCTTCTTGATAAGGACGCCAGTAGAGAGCTTCTACACTTCCTATATAAGTGCAATAATCATCGGTAAAGGTCTCTGGAGGACTAATGCCATAGGGAATGATATAACAATCTTCCTCAAACCAAGAAGCCTGAAGCCTTGCAATAAAAAGTGTAAATATAAATATTTTCTTAAGGTTCATTTTCTTTTTATTGGAAGGCAAAATTCTAACTCAGTTCTCCTATTTCAGCGAAATCTTTTGACTAGGGCAAAAGAGCCCGGTAAGCTACGGAGTAACAGCTGATAGATGGATGTGACTATGGACGATAAAAATAACCTTTTCGGTCTTTATTCTGTAGAGAATGAGCCTTCAACAAATTCTATTTTAAATAGCCCCAAAGGGGAAGAATCTCTTTTCGAAGAACTTTCTCGTTTTGTCACGGGGACAGAAAGGGAGAAAAAAAGAGACGCTCTTTTTTCATCCCCTCTCGACGCTTCATTAGAAGAACGCATTGAAGCTTTTTGGAAAGGGACTAAGGATGGCCTTTCCCGGTATTTGCACCGCCCTCACCGCGGCGTCGAAAAAGGACATCATCTTCTTTTCTTAGAAGGTTGGTCTGAAGGAAGAAGAGCTCATCTTCCTCATCAAGGCCCTTTTGCCTCTTCTGGTGGTTTTTTCTTTTCTTGGGAAGGGACTGGAATCGTTATTAATCCAGGCCGCGAATTTCTGGAACGTTTTCACTCCAATGGTTATTCCATCTGCGATATCGATCATGTGATCGTGACAGAAAATGATGAAGAGCTCTTTCGAGATCTCCTCTCGATCTATCAATTAAATTTGAAAGCTAATCGGACGACAGAAAACCCGCATTTTATTCGGTACACTCTTGAAAGAAGAGTACATGAGAGAATGGCCCCTTCCCTCAAACCAGTGTATAAGCACGAAAGAGACATGGTCCGTCCTTTTGATCTCTTTGTGGATTCAACAAATGGGGAGTCGGTTGAACTTTCTCCACATGTTCACCTCCGGTATGTTCCTTCTAAAGGGCAAGGAGAGGGGGGGCTTCACCTCTTTTTTGATCTTTTCCAAAAAGTGGGTGATCCTCTCTCTATGTGCTATCTATCCCGCGCTCCTTACTCAGAGAAACTAAAGGAAATGGCGCGTGGAGTTGATTTACTTATTGCAGGTTTTGGTCATACAGGTCCTTACGATCTTGGTAAAGTCGAGTACTCTTCCGATTCTCTTGGTTTTTACGGAACGCTATCTCTTATTGATGCCATTGAGCCAAAACTCCTCGTCATGACCGATTTTTCTGGTACTGAGGGGGACATTCGGCTTGAAGTTGCCAAAAAGATGCGCAGCGAGCTCCTCCAGCTTGGCAAAGGCAAGACCACGGTTCTGCCAGCCTCCTCCGGTCTAGAGCTAAATCTAGTGACCCTTGAGGTAACCTGCGGTTTGACAGGTGCGGCGCTGCATCGTGATGAAGTGAAGATGTTGAAGGCGAAAGAGCCCTTTGCACCCCTCACCTATCTTTCCGACGCATTCCTTCTCTAGAAGCTTACCTCTCTCACCTAAAAGGCCTATCTTTCGATTTGCAAAAATCGCAAGACAGGCCTTTTTTTTATGCGGCGGTACCGACGTTGCGGCGGATGATGTGGATTTGGCGGCGGAGGATTTCGTCCTTCTCCATTTTCTCTTTCACCGTTTTGCAGGCGTGGAGAATGGTGGAGTGGGTCTTGCCGAAATGGACGCCCAACATAAGAAGCGACTCATTGATCATCTCCTTCGCCAGATACATCGCCACCTGGCGGGGAAGCGCTACATCTTTTGTCCTGGCATTTCCACGCAGGGCCATGACAGGGACTTGGAAAACAGCAGCCACGCTCTTCAAAATTTGCTCAATCGTGATCTTGTCTTTTGGAGCACGCTGCAGCATTTCGCGGAGGCTCTCTTCCACAAGCTCTTCGGTGATGTTCATGTCGAGAAGTCGGCAATGGGCGGAAAGACGGTTGATCGCCCCTTCCAATTGGCGGACGTTATTTTGAATGTGCTCTGCAATAAAGAAGGCTACATTGCTAGGAATGTTAAGCCCTTTGAGCTCGGCTTTATGTTGTAGAATGGCAACACGTGTTTCTAGGTCAGGCATCCCCATATGGGCGACAAGGCCCCATTCCATCCGAGCAATCATTCTCTCGGAGAGTTTTAATTGAGCCGGAGGCTTATCCGAAGTGATGACAATTTGTTTATTCTGATGGATGAGCGTCTCAAAAGTATTGCAAAACTCTTCTTCAAAGTTGAGGCGGTTTTGTAAAAATTGGATATCGTCGACAAGGAGGATGTCGACATCAGAGCGGTAGAAACGCTTCATCTTTTCGACAGATTTATTCCTTAGCGAATCGACTAATTCATTGATAAATGCTTCAGTGGTGATGCACTGCACTTTCAACCGCTTATGATTTTCTTGAACAAACTGGCCAATACTGTGGAGAATATGTGTCTTGCCAAGCCCTACGCCTCCATGGATGAAAAGAGGGTTGTAAGATTGCCCTGGACGGGAAGCAACACCCATCGCAGCCGATTTCACAAACTGATTTGAAGAGCCCTCAATAAAAGTTGAGAATCGATAGTTCGGGTTGAGGCGGATCAGCCGACTATCTTCTGTAGAAGGTGGTGGAGCTGTTTCTTTGACTTCAACGACGGGCTGATGCTTTTTAGGCTTCTGCGCAGCAATGGTGAAAGTGATGGCCACCTCCCCATTTTCCCGGACAGGTAAAAAGGCTTTTAAATCCTCGCCAAAATTGGAAAGGAGATACTCCTTAACAAAGATGTTCGGGATTTCAAGGGTAATCTCATGTTCAGTGGATTCAACCACTCGAATAGGAGAAAACCAGTTTTCGAAAGCGGTGGCTGAGCACCGCTCACGTACAAAACAAAGGAACTGTTCCCATGAGGTATGGGTATCACAAGCTAACATCGGACCGAAAGTCGTTAAATTCAAATTTGGTTTTAAATTCCAGTTCTTCGCACAAGGTTGTCGTTTAAAGCAAGTAAAAAAGTTATGAACAACCTTTCCACAGAGTCGCCAGGGGCCTTTTCGGTCCGAAAGGTTAACAAGGGGGCTCTTTGGTCGCAAGCCAAACAATAGTTTGAATGGGAGAATTCTGCCCTTCAGTCTAATTTACAACGATTTGCATTTATTGCAACCAATTCAAAAATTGAATGTATTTTTAGGGTGAGGTAGTATTGTGGGGTCGAAATTTAAAAAATATATTTGTATTGTGGAAGTTGTGAACAGTTCAATTTGACAACTTGATGAGCTTTACGACAAATTCTACAGCAAATTTTATGCTTGAATAGGAGGAAGGTCGGCCCTGTTTTTGTTAAGTTGGTATAAGTAGTATTGTGCTTCCTCGTCACCACTTTCGGCAGCTCGTTCCAGCCAACCAATTCCCTCCTCTTCATCCATTTCTATCCCTTTGCCTTCAATTAGAGCGAAACCAACACGAGACATTCCAAAAGGGGAATTCAATTTGGCTGACTTAAGGAAAAATTCAAAAGATCTTTTGAGATCCATTTCGACCACTTCACCTTTTTTGTATAGATCTCCTAAAGTTGTAAAAGCTTCTGCAAAGTTCTTATGACAAGCTAGGTTTAGAAGACGAAGGGCTTCAGGAACGTTAATAGCTACCCCATCCCCCTTCAGGTAGCACAGGGCGAGATGGTAAATCCCCTTTGGATGGCGATGTTTATAGGTTAATTCGTGAAAAACTTTGTAACCTTCAAGTGGATTAAATGTCCGCTGGGAAAAAAATGCGCTTCCTAAAGGAAATAAAGAACGGCTGTAGCCTGCGTCAGCGGCCTTTCTATGCCATTTCATGGCTTCAATAATATCAGCTTTTCCGCCATTGCGCATGTAATAGTTACCCATGTAATGCATAGAGGTGACATGACCAAGTTTTGCTGCCTGAAAAATTTTTTTAATTCCTTCCTTTGGGTTCTCTTCGATAACATCCATTGCGTTGCTAAAGGTGGTAATTTTTTTGTGCAAAGCAACAAAGTCAATGATTCCAATCATCAAATTTGCAATTCCAAAAAATAGTAAAGTAAAACATCTTGAAAAGCTTTTGTTGTCCAAGTGGCGGAAATAGTGATTTCCAAAAAATAATTGGGGGTTTTTTACTAACTTCAAAATGCATTTAGCAACGAGATCAACTAGATTTGTAAGTGTGCTTATAACCGGAATGTAGTCGCAAAATTGATCGATGTTTACAAGCAGAGTGGGAATAAGATAAATAGCCATAAAGTCAATTAAGGTTAACATCTGTCTTAATTAACAATAAAAGCTAAGAGCTTAGCCAGCCCTTTTTGTAGAAATAAGTGATCATCCCACCACTGACAAGGACAATAAGGCCCCAGAATGCTGGGTAGGCCCATCTAAGTTTGAGTTCGGGCATGTATTCAAAGTTCATGCCAAAAACGGTGGCGAAAAACGTGAGGGGAACAAAGATCGTAGCAACAAGCGTTAGAACCTTCATGATGTCATTCATCCGCTGGTTCAAATTAAGCAGGTGTACCTCCAACATTCCAGATGAACTCTCACGGAAAGATTCGATCATTTCAATCGATTGAATGACATGGTCGTAAATGTCGTTTAAAAAAACTCGGGTGTCTGGAGTGATCAGGTCGGAATCTAGTAGGCGCAGGCGGTGGATTGCCTCCCGCATCGGCACGATGCTGCGGCGGAGGGTGGCCGTTTGGCGCTTGGACCACTCAATCTCCACTAAAAGGTGGGGATCGGGTTTCTCAATAAGTTTTTTTTCAAGCATATCGAAACGGTCTTCGATGGATTCTAATACTAGGAACGAATGATTTAACAAGTGATCCACTAAAGAATAGGTTAAGTAGTCTGCCCCTTGAGAGCGGATTCGTTTACTCCCCTTTTTAATTTTTTCTCTGATCGGCTTAAAAAGATGTCCATATTTATCAGAAAATGAAAGGACATAATGGCTCCCCATGACTATCCCAATTTGATGATCATCGACCTCATTGGAATCGGGATTAAACTCGAGGAGGTGAGAGAGGAGAAATATGTAATCCCCGTAGTCGTCGAGTTTGGGGCGCTGCCCAAAAAGAAGGTCTTCTAATAAAAGGGGGTGGAGTTGGAATTTTTCCCCAATAGTTTCAAGAAGGCTGGGGTTTAAGGGGGCGGGTATATTGATCCAGGTGACCCCTTTTTCGTCTTTCGGAATATTTAAATTTTTTAATTCAATTTCCTCTTCCCGAAAACCTGAAGCGTCGTAATAAAGAACATAAAAAGTTGTTTCGGGTTCTGGTTCTTTTTGCTCGATTGGGCTATGCGGGTAGCGGTTCTTAGATTCACCCGATTCCATACAACTCCTTATAAAGCAGCCGTGGTGACTTTCCTTTTTGACGAATTAGGTCCTCTAAAGATATAATTGAGTCCAAAAATTCTCGATTAAGGTCAAGGGTCCCATGGCAGATGAGCCACAAAAAAAGAAAGAAAGACGGCCAACAGCGCAAAAGCGCCATTTGCAAAGTTTGAAAAGAAACGCTCGTAACAGGGCCTACAAGTCCAAAATAAAGACTCGGATTAAGGCGCTTCAAGAAGCTCTTGGTAATAAAGATAACACCAAGGCTGAACTTGAGCTTAAAGAGGTCTATAGCTTGATGGACAAAGGTGTTAAAAAAGGGATTATTAAGCCTAATAAGGCAAGCCGCACTAAGTCCCGTCTTGCTACTAAAGTCCCTGCAGCAGCTTAGATTTTGAAAAAAGTTCTTTTGAGTTTTAAAGAACTTTTTCACACCAATAATTCCGTGCCTTTGAGCTCCTGATGCAGGAGCTCGGCCCTTCTATGAAGCAGCTCTTCTCGAGTCGCTTCGCTGTTGATGCGACGGGTCAAATGACCCCGCCTTACTTCGATCAGAAGGCTATTTAATTTTTTATTATCTACACCTTTAAGCCATCCAGCTTCTAGACCAAATTTGAGCCAACCTAGGGCCTCTATGGCCTCCAAGGTTTCAATTTGGTAAGAGTGGGCAAGAAGTCCGTAGGCTCGGCTGACTCTATCTTTCGTCGGCCCCTCTTCTTCGGTGATTAACTTTTGCCGCAGAGCTTTTTCTTTTGCGATCACCTTGTCGGAAAAATTTTCTACCAATAAGACAATTTGATCTTCACTCATTCCAATAGAAGAGCGGTTGCGGATAAGAAGCAATCCCCGTTCGATCCCTGCCCCTTGTGAAAACAGTTGAATGGATTCGATCCTATCGTCCGAATCAAATAGGTGTCTTTCCTCTTCCCGAAAAAGGGAAAGCGCGGGCGTCTGTAAAAGAACTTCGACTTGGAGGCCAGTTCCAGACTCCTGGGGATTTGCTGTTAAAAATCCCCAATAAGGAGAAAAAGCAAAGGGTGAATTCTCCTGTAGCTTGTCATCCTTTTTAGAAAGGATCTCCCACCCCTCTTTGATTTCTGCTTTTCCACCTAGAAATCTGAGCTGCAGATGATCGCCAATGTTAAAAAAAGCCCCAAATTTTCCTGCTGCATCCAAAAGAAAGCCTTCTCCCAGATAAGCTTCCTGTAATACGAAAGGAAGAAGGTAGTGCTCTTGCAGCCATTCCTTATCGATAGGGGAACATTCTTCGCCTAAATAAAGCTTGTCTGAAGGGTCTGCTTTTAGGAGCTCTTGGCTTAAAAGAGAGAGGATCTGAGATCTTTTTTCTTTATCGAGCTTGGAGGGAAAAAGGAAACGTTCGACATTTCTTCGTAACGTCAAAAGGGCGATCAGTTCAATCTCACCATCATTGTGATGCCAAAAAGTTTCTTTAGGGAGGTCAGAGAGAAATTTCACCATCTGTCCTCTCGTGGTTTTCTGTTAATTCTTTAATTTGGTCCCGAAGGCGAGCAGCCTCCTCATAATCTTCTCTTTTTAAAGTCTCTTGCAGGGCTTCGCTTAAGGCAAGAAGTCTAAGAGAGGTGTTCATGGTATGGACTTTCCCTCTGATCTTGCCGATGTGGAGAGGAATTGTTTTTTTCTGTTTTTCGACCCGATCCGGCAAACATTTTTGAGAAATGAGATCTTGGAGAATGAAGTCAGAAAAAATCGAATAACAGGTGCTGCATCCAAGAGATTGGCCCATCTTGACCATCTCTAAAGTTGTGCCGCATGTCCCACAAGCAAGGCCTGTTTCGCCAGAGGTTCTTTCAACAGCTGCCATAGTCGACGAGCCCTGCAACCTCCTCTTCAGCTCAGGGCAATCGGCACACATCACCTGTTCGGTCACAGTATCTCGGATAACAAGGGTATAGAGGACTTTTACCTGTTTACGACAGGCGGTACATTCAAGAGGACGATCTTTCTCCTCCCTATGAAATTCCTCCATTTAGTCCCCCGCAAAAATCGCATCCTATCGATTCAAATAAATATTTGCAAAACTATCCGCTAATGAATTTTGTTTTTTCTTTGGGGATTGTTTCCTCTTTGGGTTGTCATTATCATTGTCCGAATGTTGAGTTTGAGAAGTCGTAGGTTATTGCAGGCGTCGCTGCTGGTGACGGGAACTTGTGTTGGTGCAGGCATGCTAGGGCTGCCGGTTGTCACCGGACAAAATGGATTGATTCCTACACTTGTGATGAATGTTCTAGCCTATGGCCTGATGCTTTTTACCGGCTTACTCTTTTTGGAAGTCACATTGTGGTTCCCTGAAGGGGCCAACTTGATGACCATTAGTGAAAATTTACTGGGAAAGTGGGGAAAATATCTGGCGGGAGGGAGTTTTTTATTTCTCTATCTTTGCTTTCTCATTGTGTATGTGTCGGGAGGAGCGCCTCTTCTAGATCACCTCTTTGAAACTATTGGCTTAAATGTTTCATCAGGAGGTCCGATTCTGTTTACCGCTATTTTTGGAGCCATGGTTTTTGCAGGCCCCCTCTTTGTTGGTCGATTAAATGCTCTTTTAATGGGAGGCCTCATTGTCTCCTTTTGGCTTTTGCTTTTTGTATCCTTTCCACAAGTTCAGGTAGAAAGATTTAAGCCCTACATTCTTTCAACAAGCTTTTTCGCACTTCCTACTCTGTTATCAGCGTTTGGCTTTCACAATATCATTCCGACGTTAACAAGTTATTTGAATAGGGATAGGAATCTTTTAAAATCTGCCCTTATTATAGGAGTGACGCTATCACTTGTTATTTACTTGCTTTGGCAGATTGTCATTATTGGAGCAGTCCCCAAGGAGATGATTGTGCAGGCTGGGAAAGAGGGGATTCCTATTTCTCAGGTTCTTATTTCTCTAAAGGGGCACCCTTGGATTGTAACTTTTAG
>JAGVKY010000070.1 GCA_020050175.1 Parachlamydiales bacterium | reverse complement strand
GGCGTTGACCGTTTAAGAGAAATGGGAGCTACCGTTCTTAATGTAGCTGGCGATGCCATCTGCGCCATCTTTGTCGCCAAAAAAGAAAAAGAACTCGACCTTCCCCTTTATCTTTCTCAGTAATTGAAAAATTTCCACATTTGATGTAATGTTGAAATGTGGAGAACTAAAATGAAAGAAGAGAATATAGTGAGGGTAAGATTAAGTTTAGATCTTTCTCCTGAAGAACATCTTTATCTTAAAATGAGTGCAGCAAAACGAGGGGTTTCAATGCGAGAATATATTCTCGAAGCTGTTTCTTATGCTGAAGTCAGAGACAAGAACCCTGATCGGATATTGGATGATGCAACTTTTGATAAAGAGTTGGAGAGAATAAGAAAGGAAAAGTTTAATCTCGCAAGAAATCTTTCTAAAAGATGACCTTGTTTTTAAGCTTCGATCAAGTTGTAAAGCTTCATGATAGGCTAGTCAACGACCATGGTGGATTACGGGGTATTAGAGATGAGGGACTTCTTATCTCAGCTCTTGAAACTCCAAGAGCCAAGATGTTTGGGCAAGATCTTTATCCGACAATTTATGATAAGGGGGCAGCTTATCTATTTCATATTGTTCAAAACCGTCCGTTTCTAGATGGGAATAGAAGAACTGGCGCTTTTTAAGCATTAATTTTTTTAGAGACAAATGGAACTTCCCTATTATTTGACGATGATGTGTATGAAGAACTTGTTGTTTCTGTCGCAAGAAGAGAAAAAAATAAAAAAGATATTTCGATGTTCTTTGAGGAATCTGCCATAGCTTATACTACTGCTCTTCTTGGCTGAGGGTGTAGCCTGGGACGTTGTCAAAGGTGTAGAGAGGGTCGAGGTGGGACCAGCGGAGGGGTTTTTTAGAGAGCGCTTCCAGCAGCGGAAGGTAAGATGTTTGAGTTAGTCCCGGGTGTTTGGCAATAAAGCGGAGGCGCCATTCGTCGGTTGTGGTGGTTTCTGGAAGTGGGTTTGGCCACACTTTAACTCCACGATTGCCAATCATTTTAAGTTCGTAATGCTCTGAGATGTTTTTCAAGTGAGAGAGGAGATTGTCGAGAGAGCCTTTCCATTCAACAGAGATATCGATCCCGCTGAGCTTTTTTTGAGTTTCCTTAGGGGGTTCAGGTTGTTTAAAAGAAAGGTGACTTTTCGGAAGGGGGCGGGGCTTTAAAATCTCTGGTTTTTGACCCAGATGTTTTATCACAGCCTCAGCAAAAGCCTTCGTCCCCACTTTTGTTTTGCTTTTACCCTCTTTAAAAATATCGTAGGTATGGATGCCCTCTTCAAGGGTTTTAAGCCACGCATTTTCAATCGTGTTAGCAATTTTATTTTCCCCGAGGAAGTCGAGCATTTGGAGAGAGGCTAAAAGAAGCCCAGAGGGGTTTGCCACGTCTTGGCCGGCACGCCTAGGGGCTGAACCGTGAATCGCTTCGAACATAGCCCCTTGGGTACCGATATTAGCTGATCCTGCAAGACCGACTGAGCCGGCAATTTCTGCAGCTACATCGGAAAGGATGTCTCCATAGAGGTTTGGCAAAACAAGAACATCAAAAGCTTCAGGGGTATCAGCTAGTTTCGCTGCTCCAATGTCGACAATCCAATGTTCTGCAGTGATATGGGGATACTCTTTCGAGATTCTGTCAAAAACTTTATGAAATTCGCCGTCGCTGATTTTTAAAATATTGTCTTTTGTAAAACAGGTGACCTTTTTACGGCCATGGGCTTCGGCATATGCAAAAGCGTAGCGGATGATTCTTTCTGAGCCGGTTGTCGTAATAAATTTTAAAGCCTGATAGAGATCGTCTGTCCTTCGGTACTCAACACCTGTATAGAGATCTTCCTCATTTTCGCGGACGATCACCAAATCCATAACGGGGTGCTTAGTCTCTACAAAAGGGGCATACGATACACATGGACGGATGTTGGCATAAAGACCAAGAGTTGTCCGAACAGTTACATTTAAACTTTTGAATCCGCCGCCTTGAGGAGTTGTGATGGGGGCTTTTAAAAAAGCTTTTGTATTGCGGAGGATTTCCCAAGTCTCTTTGGCTATCCCTGCTTTTTCTCCACGAAGGTAAACTTTTTCTCCAATTTCCACCTCTTCAATCTCTAAAGGAGCCCCTGCGGCTTTTAAGATATAGAGTGTTGCCTCCATGATTTCAGGTCCGATTCCATCTCCAAAAGCGACAGCGATATGGTGCACATTACCCTCTTCGTTATAGACTAGTTATTTCCATATGTTGCCTGAACTTTTAAGAAAAGCAAGGTCTCACCTTGAAGCCTTCTTCGATAACGTCGATTTAGAAGCTTTTGAAAAGATTTTTAATCTTTTTCTCCAGTGCAAAGGGGTTCTTTTTTTTACAGGGGTTGGGAAGAGCGGGCTTGTAGCTCAAAAAATTGCTGCTACAATGACCTCCACCGGAACCAAAGCTTTAGCTCTTTCTCCCACCGATGCTTTGCATGGCGATATTGGGATCGTGGCCAAGGAAGACATTTTTGTCATTCTAAGTAAAAGCGGTGAAACAGAAGAGCTTCTTCAAATCCTTCCTTATATCCGCAATAAAGGGGCTACCCTAGTTGCCGTTGTTTCGACCGAAACTTCCCGTTTGGCAAAGAGTTGCAACCATTCGATTTACCTCCCCTTTGATGGGGAGCTTTGCCCCTATGATCTTGCTCCGACAACCTCAACAACAACCCAATTAATTTTTGGCGATATTTTGGCGATTGCCCTAATGCAAGCTAAAAATTTTACTCTTAATGAGTATGCTTCGAATCACCCAAGAGGTCAAATTGGGCTTCGGAGTACGATCCTAGTGAGAGATCTCATGATTCAAGGGGAAGCGGTTCCTTTTGCCTCTCCTGATTTGAAACTAGGCGAGGTTCTGACTGAATTTTCAGAAAAGCGTTGTGGCTGCCTGCTGGTTGTGGATGAAGGCAAAAGGCTGCAAGGGATTTTCACCGATGGTGATCTTCGCCGTTCTCTTCAAAACCATGGAGGGGCTGTTCTATCTCGTTCATTAAAAGAGATTATGACTCCTACTCCGCGAGCCATTGCGCCGAACTCTCTTGCTTGGGATGCTCTCAAGGTCATGGAGGCCGACCAAAAAAAACCGATCACTGTTCTTCCCGTTTTAGATGAAAATCAAAAGGTCGTCGGCCTTATTAAAATGCACGATCTCATTCAGTCGGGCGTGTGAACTGAAAAAATTTTTTAAACAAAGGGTTCGATAAGAGTTTCATTTTTTGAATTTCTATAAAATTTTGAATTCCAAAAAATATAAGCATTCCTCCAAAAAATAGATGTCCTAGATAAAAAAGAATGGGAGCGACAAGGATCGTTGTTGTCAAACTTGCGATATGGCTGATTCGGTAGCCTTTAGGTCCATATTTACCTTCAAGAACATAACGTACAAGTTGTCCGCCATCTAAGGGGAGGATAGGAATTAAGTTAAGTAAGCACCATAAAATGTTTAATTGAAACATTGTTGTTAGAAAGTGCAGAGCGTAAGGTTGATCTTCAAAAAAACCTAACTTAAGAAGAAAGTATGAAACAAAGATGAGCAAGCTTTCGAATAAAGGACCGTTAAGAGTAATTATAAAATGTTGTTTAGGCGTCATGCCAAAGCTCAAATACTGAGCATTTCCCCCGAGCCCCTCTAAAGTGATTTTAGGTCTCGCACCTAAATATCGGGCCGTGAAGGCATGTCCAAGCTCGTGAACAAGTAAGCTGACAATTAAAACAATCCCTAAGATAAGGTTCTCGATGGAGCGATCAAAAAGGATATCGGTAAAAAATAACAAAAATATCCAAAAGGAGGTTGTTATTTGTACGGGGATGTTTAAAATTTTAAAATTCAAATTTTCACCTTAATCATTATTTTCATTCGAATCTAATACCCCTTGAAGTTCTTGAAAAGTTTTAAAGGAAAAAAAGGGGGGAAGAGGAATCGTTTTACAGGATAGTTCAACAAAAATCTTCTCTTGATCATAGCGCACATTTTTAATCTCTTGAAGTGGAAAGGAGATTTTCTTTTTCCCTTCCAGATAGGTGAGCGCTTCCGAGGTTAAATGAAGAGTGGGAGGGGCATTGGAAAGTGCCTTTAATCGATTATAAGGCAGAAACCCCCAACCTATTAGGAGAGCTCCTAGGATAAAGCTATAGGGAAGTAAAAGAAGTCCAAGAGCCCCTTTTAGTGTTCCTTGATAAAGAAGTTTTTTGACCGCCTTTTCCTCAACGCGCCCATAGAAAATGATGTTATCGGACATTGTAGTAGGTGCGGTACCAATCGACAAAGCGAGGGATGCCAATTTCAAGAGGGGTTTTGGGGGTAAATCCCAGGCGGTGTTGGCTATGATCAATAGCGGCAAAAGTCCGGGTTACATCACCTTGTTGCATAGGTAAATATGAGATATTAGCGATTTTACCGGTTGCCAGTTCAATAATTTCTACGAAGCGCTTCAACGGGGTTGGTCGATGATTCCCTAGATTGAATATTTCAAGGGGTGCCTCTAGATCAAGGGCGCGGATGGTTCCATCGACAATGTCGGAGATGTAGGTGAAGTCGCGCTCCATTTGCCCATGATTAAAAAGCTCGATAGGGTGTCCCTCTAAAATCTTTTTTACAAAAGAAAAGTAGGCCATGTCGGGCCTTCCCCATTCTCCATAGACCGTAAAAAAGCGAAGCCCGGTTGCTTTGAGACCAAAAAGATGGTGATAGACATAGGCCATCTCCTCCCCACAACGCTTTGTGACAGCATAGAGGCTGGCAGGTTGATCAAGCCGATCAGTTTCGGAGAAAGGGACTTTTTCGTTATGGCCATAAACAGACGAAGAAGAGGCATAAACAAGAGGAACATCCACTCTTTGCCTGACAATTTCTAAGATATTTAGAAAACCTGTGATATTAGCATCAATGTAAGCTTGGGGTTGAAATAATGAAGCTCGAACTCCTGCCTGAGCTGCTAGATGGAGGATGTGGGTGGGGTAGACCTTTTCAATCAGTTTTTCAAGCTCTTCTCTCTCTTTTAAATCTATCGAATGGACTTCAATTCCATTTTTTGAGAGAAGGGACGCGCGAGCTTTTTTGAGGGCTGGATCGTAATAGGGATTAAAATTGTCACAGCCAATGACAACATCGCCTCGCTCATGGAGCGCTTTCGCCACATGGAATCCGATGAATCCGGCAGCACCTGTAACAAAGACTCTTTTAGACATTTAGAATAGAATACCAAGTTGATGAGAAAAATTGTTGTCTTTGACTTTGATGGTACCCTGATTAAGGGGGATAGCTTGTTCCCTTTTCTGCTCTCCTTTAAAAAATGGGGTCTCATCAAAGCCTTCCCGGAACTTTTGATCTACCCTTTTTTGCGCGACAGAACTCGTTTGAAAGAGGCGATGTTAAAAAGGGTACTGGCCGACATCCCTTATGAAAAGATTCTCCTTCAAGGAG
>JAGVKY010000069.1 GCA_020050175.1 Parachlamydiales bacterium | reverse complement strand
GAACTTGGGGATGCCGACAGGCTTCTGGGAGGAAGCAGCTTAAAAGCTTAGAAGGAAAGAGGGAGAAGCTCTCAAACCGACTTATGCAACAACGCCGATTTTCAGGAACTTGTTGGAGAAATCCGTTTGAAAATTTTGTGTCATCTTTTAAAAAGAAAAAAAGGATAAAGGGAGATATGACTAGCGCAAAAAGAAATTTAGTAATGACCGAAAGAAAATCAGAAACACTGGTCGCAGTAAAAATATTTAAATTTTTCAAAGCTCCTATTATGTACTCTTTAGTTTGATCTGATATCGTGAAATGAAAACCTTTAATTTGAAGAAGAGTTTCCCCACCTTCTTGGGTAAAAAAGTGCTCCATATTCGCGTTTTTTAAACTATTAACTTGCGCAACGATAGCGGGGTAAATAAAAATAGTTACAAACGTGATAAATCCAAATAAAATCACAAAAGACACGGCTATAGCACCATAAATTGTGATCCACTTTTTCAAATAAGTGACGACTGGGCGAAATAAATAATAAAGTATGACAGCTATTAAAAAAGGGCTTAGGACATCAATGACATACCCAAGCAAAGTCATAATGACCGGAAAAAAAGATTTGATGATATAGGCAGTAACAAAGGCAACAATCGCTACCTTAACTGCCCTGTCTGTGTTCAACTTATTTTTGGTGATGAAGTCCATCTTAAACCCCTAGTCCTCCCATACCACTTTATTAATTTTTTAACTCAAAAGGGCAAAGTATTGCATAATCCGGTGGGCTAGCATTACATGTTTAGGACTACCGAAGCTTGGTTGATAAAGAGTCTAACATCCTATTTATAGGGAGGGGGTTCGGAGGGTAAGATTGGGAAATTTTCAGGGATTTGAGATCCTTGCTTCTGAAAGACTCTCTCACCCGTCTCATCCTCGATAAAGGATCCGTTGATAGGATTTCCCTTACCATCATAGACAATTCCAAACTCCACAGCATCTACGAAAGACATGTAATTAGGCACATTATGGTCAAACCAAACAATTTCCTTTCTAATTTTTTTCCAACTTTAGTTGGACATAACGATCGCTTCTATTCAAGTGTTGAAGTTGCTTACCAGGCACTAAAATTTAAAGACACCCCTTTTTACGAAGGATTGTGTTCAGCACAGCAAAAGAGTCGAAAACAATAGCCAATCAACACAGACATGAGGCTCCACCAGACTGGGCTGTTAGAAAATTAGGTATTATGGAAACCCTCCTAAAATCAAAATTTTGGTTAAATGACGATTTAAAAAGACGACTTCTTGCCACCGGAAATAGACCCTTAGTAGAACACACCGATAGATGGCAATCTAGAAGGCAATGATGTCGGACCTGGTAACAATCACCTTGGCCACCTACTCGAAAGCATTCGAGCCAACTTAAAAGTAAATTAATTCTTAAAATCTTTTTCTACCCCCCCCTTTTTCTCAAAGGTGAGGAGATGCTGCTTCAGGGAGGGGCCGAAGGCGTAGCCGCCGATGCCGCCCTTTTTGGGGAGGATCCGATGACATGGGAGGAAAAGCGGATAGGGATTGTAATGGAGGGCTTGGCCGATGGCTTGGTAGGCTCGGGAATCGATCGTTTCACCTAGTTCACCGTAAGTGAGAGTTTGGCCCAGGGGGATGTTAAGAAGAGCTAGGTTGACCTTACGAGAAAATTCAGTGGGGAACTGAAGATCGTTTATGGGAATGGTGGACTGTTTTCCTTGTTGATAGGCAGTGAGCCAGGAGTTGACCCAAGAGATGGGGGTACCAACCCATTCTTGCTCAAAATGGGAGTGAAGACTCAAGGTGACCTTAAAAAGGTGCCCGTTCTGGGCAAAAAGAGTTATTTTTATGCTCATTTGGTGCATTGATTATACCTGGAACAAGGGAATTCCTGAGAAGGCAGGAGAAGGGAATAATTATATGATTCTGACAGATCCTTTCGAATCGTATAAAGAGGGGGCGCTCGAACGGTTATTTACGATTCCAACCATTTCGACTATAGAAAATTAACCCCAAGAGATCGGCTGGGATGGTTAAAAGAGTCCATTGGAGAAAATCGATTTCTTTATCGAAGAGCATCTTTTTGAACGGCACCGCTGCCGCGAATGTCGCTTGACGACAGATCATCGACTAACTTAACTCATAGTGCACATCAATGTTGTTGGCTTCGTCTCGATAAGAGCTGTCCCGAAGTTGCTTGGGGACGAACACTTCAAGAAATGCATGTTCGAATTCTGGGTCAGACAACATAACTATATCTTTATTCTTGAAAGCGGCTCGTTTATCAGGAGGGATCGTAATCCCAGAATAGGTCATTTGCTCTCGTAAACCATCATTGACAATTTCGACAGCACCCTTTCGAATCCTCGCTAAAAGCGTTTTCTCTTCTCCATTGACAACAAAAAAATCTTGAGATGTGTTGTTAACTCTCATGGTTTTCTCCTATATTATGGATCTTGTATAGAGCATTCCAAGGGCCTCTTGTCTCTGCCTATCTGCTGTTTTTGCTGTCAATTTTGTTAAAGCCTCATGTCCGTTCGCTTTACTGATCAAATGAGCCTCTCTTATTTGAACAAAGGAATCAATTAAAAATTTTCTATTGCCCGCTGATCCTATAGGCAAAAGGGGAAGAGAGTGAGATTGTAATTTGAGAATCTCGAAAGGAGTAAGCCCTCTTTTACCTCGAGCTTCTAGCTGTTGGCTTTTTTTGATAGCCTCTTGTTGAAAGAGAACCGAATGGGTTCTCCATGCTATCGAGACCTCAGAAAAACCATGTCTCCTCATGAGCTCGGCATCCGCTTGGGCATTAATCGAAAGAATTTTTCGTGCAACAATGGGATCTATTTCAGCATGCATTTGAGGAAAATGGTAGTAATCGATACTAACTTTATTCTCGAGAGGCCGTTCTCCAAAAGAGTAACCATTATCGATTCCATAAAGGAGATAAGTTCCATCAGATTGTTCGACGGCTAAGACATTCCCCAAGTGGACATCTTGGTTATTACTTCCCCCGTGCAAAAAGGCAAGATTTTGAAGTTCTGGATAAGAAATTCTAGAAAGAGTTTTTTTATTTTGACTGGCATTCAAATAAGAGGCGGGGGTTGCGTTCGATACAAAAGCTTGCAGTGACCCTACTTTGCCCTCTATTTCAACATAAAGAGTGGGCGGCACATTTGCCCCTTGCCGACGTGCAAAGATATAGGCCAATTGTTCTCTCTTTGCCCCTCCCCCTAGGGGATAGCCCAAATGAGAGAGGGGATTCCAATATTCTTCTGCTTCTGGCTTAAAAACAAAGCGAGTATTGCCTAAAAGGTCTTTCAAATAGTAGGAGCCATTCATTCCGGCAAACTCTTCCCCTACTTTTATCCCTGTTTTTTGGATAGCTTTTTTTGGATTGTCCGCTACCGATTGAAATACCTCTACAAGATGCTTCACAATCACAGCAGGGTGGGAAGGATCTGTCTGTTGGATCGAAATTTCGCCGATAGGACCCTCATACAGAAGTTGGTAAAGTCTCATTGCCGCTTTTCTATCGATCGGGTGGGGACTTTCTAATATTTCTTGGACATAGGCAAATGTCTCTTCAGGAGAAATCGGTGTTTCCCGCAAAGCTTCGGGAATATCTTTGCCAGAAACACCCACAGCAATTAGGGATGTTTTAAGGGCAATTTGCCCTAGGGAAGATAAATTTCCATCTCTTTTCGCGATCAAATGGACCGTTTTGTCTTTCCACGCGAGTTGGACTTCCCCTTGAGGACCATCTGAAGCAGAACCTTTCTTAATTTCACCCGTTTTTTCGTCGAAAATAAAATAGAGATCTTTCTCTCGTCCTCTACCTTCTGATTTCAGAAGTTGTTGGTTTTTATCAACAACTTGCTGAAGTGGATCTGATCGCGGGCGAATGCCAAACCAACTCATTTTTGCCTCCAACTTTCATTGGAAGCTAAAGGCAAAAAGAGTTAATTAAGTTTAAGTTAAGTCGCTGTAGTTACGAACTTAGAAAGAGCTTCAATAAGCGTTGCATGTTCTTTCTCGATAACCTCTTGAGGGAGAGTTTCTTCTATTCCCCTATAAACAAAGTGGAAAGTTAGATTTTGTTTTTCAGCGCCTAGCTTTTCGCTTGTGAAGATGTCTTTAAGTGAAAAAGTTTCTAAATGGAGCGGCTTTTTCTTTTCGATCTCTTTTTGGAGGGTTTCAAAAGAGAGAGTTTTACCCACTGTGACCGTCCAATCCCTTGAAGATGAAGGGAATTGAGGCAATGGGTCCATTTTTTCGCGCCGTTTTTGCAACGGATGGAGCTCATGGACACTGAGTTCAACCAGGTAGACTCGATGAGGCAAATCGATGGCTCTCAATATTTTAGGATGAACCTCACCCATCACACCTAAAAGGCGGTCGCCAAAATAGAGGGCTGCTTGCCGGCCTGGGTGAAAAAGAGAATGGTGGTGAGGGCGGAAATTGATCCCCCTGACATCCATCCCCTCTAAAAAAGCCTCAACCGCCCCTTTTAGGTCAAAAAAATCAACCTCTTCATTTTTTTCTGTCCAAGATTCGGCACCTCTTTTTCCGGTTAAGAGAATTGAGGCCATGAGCTCTTCTTTGGGCTGTTCACCTGCTTTAAAATGGATTTTACCAATTTCAAAGGCTTGGAGGTTATGATTGCCAAGATCATAGTTGTGTTTGGCACAAACTAAGAGTCCAGGCAAAAGAGAGGGTCGAAGAACCGATTGCTCTTCCGAACTTGGATTAATAACCTTTAACAATCCGCCAGGAAGCTCCTCTTGATTGAGAATGATCCCAAGTTTGCGTGGATCGATCAAATCGCAGCAAATCCACTCTTGAAGACCAAGAGATAAGAGATTTTTTCTGGCTTCTCTCTCTAATAGAAAGATCGGAGCGTGGTCAAGAGTCGAAAATGAGAACTGAGCGATTTTTTTAGGAAGATTATCTAGACCCCAGATCCGTGCCACTTCTTCGATCAGATCGATCTCTTCTTTGAGATCGTTTCGATAAGAAGGAGCAGTGACTTGAAAGGTCCCCACTTTATCCCAAACAAAAGGCATATCGAGCCTTTTCCAGATGGAACTTACCTCGTCGACTCCTAGATGGATGCCAAGGATTGCTTCCACCCGAGCTAAACGGCAAGGTATGACCCGAGGGGCAAAAGGAAGATACTCGACTTTAACAACTTCGGAAAGGCCCTGGAATCCCGTAATCTCTTCGAGGAGCATCACTGCCCTATCCAAACCTCGGATGACACCCAGGTGATCGATCCCTCTTTCGAAACGTCTGGATGCTTCGGTCGAAATAGAGAGCTCTTTGCTCGCTTTTCTGACAAGTTTTGGATCAAAGTGAGCTGCCTCAATCACTATGTCTGTAGTTTCAGGGGTCACACTCCCCTTCTCCCCCCCTAAAATCCCAGCCAGAGCTAAGACCTTTTCCTCATCAGCTATCACTTGATGGTGGGGCTTAAGCGTGTATTCCTTTCCATCAAGAGCTAAGAATTTTTCTCCCTCTTTGGCATTGCGAACGATGATTTTGCCTCTGATCTCTTTGGCATCAAAGGCATGCAAGGGCTGCCCAAGCTCCATCATGACGTAATTCATTACATCAACAATGAGATGCTTCGGTTGCAGGTCGCATCCTTCTAATCTCTTTTTTAACCAATCGGGACTCTCACCATTTTTAATCCCAGCGACTCTACGGCAGCAATAAAGAGGAACACTTTTATCGACAATGAGTTCTAACCCTAAGGGAACTCCCCCAATTGCAGGGGTCGACACGATTTTAGGTGGATAAAAAGGAGCGTCGCTGACGGCTTTAAGTTCTCTAAGAACTCCTAAGAGACTTAGGTCATGTCCTAAGTTGGGAGTAAGAGATATCTCGAAGATAACCTCATCGCCCTCAGGGATAATTTTATCAACTTCAAGCCCTAAAGAGGTGAGCTTTTCACCAATTTTTTCTGGTGTTTCATCAAGAGGTAGGTGGAGTTTAATCCAAGATAACGGGAGACGCATAGTGATAAAAGAATAGTCATCTAACTATTGAATGGTCAAGAATGGTCTTATGTTTGTGATGGTTTTACCTAAAGAGGTCGATCTTTATTTCCAGGAGATCATCACTGATCAGCTTGTTTCAACCTATTTCAGGCTGGGGCCGCCGAGTGCGATGACCGTTTGGGCAAAGCCCATTTATTAGAAAAATATCTTACTTCAGCAAGGGAGATGGTCAATTCTCTGCAACAAACCTTGGAGCCCTTGCTGACATCAAAAGGCTTAACCAGTTAATTCAAGTTTAACATCTCTTAGGTTGATGCGCATGCCTTTACGAGGTTAGTCGTAGATTTTCTCTTCGAAGGAATATTTGCGGGCAAGGATGTCGCCGTAGAGGCCGCGGAAAAGACGATCTTTGACATTCTGGATGTCCTCTTCAATCACTTGGAGGGCATAAAGAAGTCTTTGAAGTTCCATCTGCGCTGGAAAAAGGTCGTGGCCTGTTGCCACGCGCTCTACAATTTTTAAACGGATTGTTTGAATCTCTTCTTTCTTAAACTGGATCTCTTCTTGAAGTCTTCTCTTCTCTTGCATCAGAGAGTTAAGCTCTTCATTTTGATGCTGATTCCATCTTTTTTCTTCTTTGGCCTTTAATTCTTCGATCGAGCCAATGGTCGGATTCGCAAATAAGAAAAAAGTTAAAAGAAAATGTAATGCGATCATTCTTCCCCTCCAAATTCTGCCCTGTCAGGGCTATTGGTAGGCTGCGCAACATGAATTCTCTCATTCAAAAGGTTAAGAATCATTCTTGTCAGTCTCACCCTTGAGCCCATTTCCAATCGAAGATCGTCATCACCCTGATCTTCTAAATAGCGCTCCATTGCAAAATGGAGACGTTGATTGGTGATGTCAAAAACAGTCTCACCTATCAGATTCTGCTCATGGATGTCAAAAAACGGAAGCAAAAAGGCAACATCAAAGACTGAACCCTTTCTACAAGCGACTTGCAGGAGATTATCACCTCTTAACTCATCTCTACGGTAGATATTGGCATGCCGCTTAACGAGATGGCGCAACATCTCAGGAGTTGAGCCAATAGCGTGAAATACAGGGGTCTCTCCAAGATCATTAGCCCCTTCTAAAGAAAACAGGTTCGAAAACCTTTCGAGTAAACTGATTTGACCTGAAGATGCTGCGTGGTGGACCACATTTGTCCCATTTTCAGAAAGAATGCGAGGGTCATCCCCTAATCTGAGAAGTTCTTCTACTGTCTCTGGATAGCCATTTCTAATCGCAGCTCTAAGAGCTTTCCAGCTATTTTCTCTATCAGCAAAATAAAGAGGGGCAATCAAGTTAGAAAATCCCCCTGCAGCTGCT
>JAGVKY010000188.1 GCA_020050175.1 Parachlamydiales bacterium | reverse complement strand
GACTCGCACCGAAATTGCACCCACGAAAAAAATTCCCTTGGCCAGGAAATTTTTCGAGTTTTTGATGCTAATGACAATTGCATCGAGGAAAAAGGGCCAAGAAAAGGGCTTAAGAAAAGGTGGAAATATGATTTTATGAACCGATGTGTTCAAGAAAGTATTTCTTACAAAGGAAAAACTTGGTCGACAGAGCATGTCTATAATCACCTTAACCAAAAAATATTAACGAGGGACTACCTCGGGAATGAAACAAAACATCTTTATGATCGGTACGGAAGGGCTCTTGAAACGCACCTTCCAGAAGTGATGCATGAAGGAGAATTCGTTCGTCCTAAAATCGTTCGAACATTCGATCCCTTTGGAAATGAATTAACCACCCAAGATCCTCTTGGCCATATCACCAAGAGAAAATTTACAGCGCGGGATCAGGTATTAGAGGTGATCCATCCAGATGGAGGGGCCGAAAAAAATTTTTATTCTTTGGAAGGAAGACTTCTAAGTTCGGTTGACGTAGAAGGGATCAAGACATTCTACACCTATGACCCCTTAGGAACACTCCTTTCCAAGGAAACGCCTCATGGTAAGGAGACATTTCATTACCAAAGAAGCCAGCTCATCCAATCGGTCGATGTTGCTGGATTTGAAATTCATTACCAATACGACCCTTTTGGCCGCTTGCAAGAGACCCGCCAGGGGAGCCGTCGTGAAGAGATCGCTTACGACTCTTTCGGCCAACCTTGTCGTAAAGCTTTCTATGAAGGTGATAAGCTTCTTTCTACAGAAGTTTTCGCACACGACCCTCTTGGACGCCTAATTTTAAGTTATCTGGAAGATCCTTCAGGAGCTATTTTTGATAAAAGGAGTTTGAAATACGACGACGCGGGCAATTGCGTGGAAGAGTGGAATGGAGAAAGCTCCATTCGAAGAAAATTTGATGGTCTGAATCGTTTAGTAGAAGTAACGGACCATCTTGGCCATGCCCACCGCGTGGTTTATTCTGAAGTCTTAAATTCTTTTGGCAGGCTCTCTCTAGAAAAAAGGGTGATTGATCCTAATGGGCAGCAAGTCGTCACTCTTTTTGATTCCCATGGCCGGGAAGAGACAATTCTTCACCTCAATGCCCTAGGGCTTGAAGTCAGAAGAAAAGAGATCACCTACAATCTTACAGGGCATGTGATCAAAGAAGTCACTGAAGCTGATGGAGAGACAAGAGTTCTTATAAAAGAAGTTGATTCGATGGGCCGCATCATCACTCTCATCGAGCCTCTCAAAAAAATCACCCACATGAGCTACACATCAAAGGGTGCCCTTAAAGTTCTAACAAAGCCTGACGGAATAAAACTTATCCACACCTACGATAAAGGGCGATTGGTCAAAATTACGAGCTCTGATAAAAAATTAGTTTATTCCTATCGGTACAACAAAAAAGGAGAACTAATAAAAGTCATCGATGAGGTAACGGGACAAGTTTCAACCCAATCGTTTTCTCCTTTTGGAGAGCTCATCGGAGAACAACTTCCAACTGGCCAAAAGATCAACTATTCCTACGATGGGAAGGGAAGAATGACCTCCTATTCTCTCCCTGATGGAGGAAAAGCCCTCATCACCTACAACGCCAAGGCTGCTACCTCAGTCACAAGACTTGATCCCTTAGGAAACCCCCTTTACACCCACCACTACACCAACTTTGATGCTCTTGGTAATGTCATCGAAGAACAATTAATCGGAGATGCCGGGCACCTCACTTACACCTACGATCCTCTCTACCAACTCACCTCGATGGAGCACACCACCTGGAAAGAAAACGATTTAACTTACGACTCTGTCGGTAACCTCCTCTCCTACCGCCTGAACGAAGAAGATTTTTCTTTTTCCTACGACGACCTCTATCAACTCACCACAGAAAATAATCACTCCTACACTTTCGATGCCTTCCACAATCGCCGTTCAAAAGATGACCGAAGATACCATCTAAATGAACGAAACGAACTCCTCTTTTCAGGTGAAGCTGTCTACTCTTACGATCCCAACGGCAACCTTATAAAAATAGAATCTCTCCGCGACACTACCCACTTCACCTACGATCCCCTCAATCGCCTCATCACCATTCAAAAAGACACTGAACAGGTTACCTACAGCTACGATCCTTTCCACCGCCGCCTGACCCGTAACAGCGACCGTTTTTACTACCTTCGCGATCAAGAAATCGCCCATCTAGATCAACTACGGATCCTAGGCCCCGGCCTCGGTGGAGATATCGGCGCCACCATCGCCCTCGAGCTCAACCAAACTACCTACGCCCCCCTTCACGACCACAACGGCAGTATTGTCGCCCTTCTCAACCTCGACGGCACCCTCCACTCTTCAACCACCTTCACCGCCTACGGCGAACCCCTTACCCCACCCACTTCTCCCTGGTCCTTTGCTTCCAAACGCCTCGAACCCCTTACTCACTTCTATTCCTTTGGCCGCCGCGACTACAGCCCCACCATTGGCCGCTGGACCACCCCTGACCCCTTGGGCCACCCTGCCGGCCTCAACCTCTACACCTACCTCCTAAACCGCCCCCTCACCCACCGCGACCCCCTCGGCCTCTTCGACACCCAAGATTATTTTAATATTGGTCTAAGCCTAGCTCCTGAACCGTTTAAATTCTTATACTCGGTGGGAAGTGTAGGCTTTTCTCTCTTCCATCAAAGTGTTTATGGTCAAACTTCTTTTGACTCATCGAGATATCAAGCGGATCAATTAGAACCAAAATGGCTTTACAAGCGAGATACTTATTTTTATTCATCGCAAAACTCCTCTTACCAAGATTCACCCATTGGTCCCCAATATTTTATTGGCGGAATGAATACTCAATCTTCAAGATTTGAAGAAACTGTTAATTTTTTAACTGAATTTACCGGTTACAGATGTCAAGGTCGTTATAACCCAACTACAGGATCAGTTTTATGTGACGCATTTCGCTGCTACAGAGAACTATATTGGCGTAAATGTCCTCATACAGTTGAGGAAATCCACAAAGATTGGGATAATCTTTTTGAAACAATTTCACCGGCTCAAAAAATAATTCTTTACCTTTATAGTGAAGGTAATATTGTCGGTCACAATGCACTTGCCACATACAAGCCTGATAAGTGGAATCGATTTATTGTCGTCGGTATGTGTCCAGGAGGATATATTTACCCTGAATTATGTCACGACTACATTTATCTTGGCAGTTCACGAGACTTTGTTCCTTGCTTTGACTACTTAGGTTCTAAGCGTTGTAATCACAATAGATTCATTTTTGATCCAGAATCTTTTTTCACTCTTTTTGATCATAATATTATGAGTAAAACTGTACTGGCTGAACTTAGGAATGTTACTGATTCTCTTCACAGAGATGGAAATTTAAATGCCTTTAGAGAAAGGATGAGTAATTAGTAATGAAAAATTTTTCGACACTATTGATAATTACTTCTTGTGTTTCCATCCTTTTAGCAGGTTTTTTCATAACTAATTTTTCTGATTGGACACCCCCTTCAGATGATCTAACAAAAAAACAATTCTTTAACCGACAAAATAAGTCGAATGCTCAAAAATTCAACGTATTTCCTGTTAATATTCGTTTCAAAAATCCCTCTGAAGATCCCAAATTTAATTTGGCTCTTTTTTACCATGTCGACGGAAGAGTTACCTACGATAAAGCTCATTCTATTTTACAAGGCATTGCAAACAACCTTCTGAATTCCTCAAACAAAGAAATTTCGGTTCGTAATTTACTTAACAAATACCCCGTTTGCCTTAATGACGTTACAGTTGGCCTTTGGCCTATTGAAGGTTCCGAGTCATCATCGGATTCAGTTGTGACATTTGCAAAACTTCAAAATGGCATTGTTCGCTATGAGTTTTCATGTCCCAGAGGCATTACGATGACTCTTTGGGAGAGATGGAATGGAGAAGAATTGAGATGAAGGTTGAGTTGATGAGGGTTAGGGTTAAAAAGGGAAAATCGCAGCGGGTTGATGAGTGGATGAGCTTGCTTAATACCCGGATGAAAGAGCTTCTTTTAACTCTGAAGGACGAAAAAATGTATGTCGAGACCATTTTTCGGGAAACAATCGGCGATGATGAGTATCTCTATTGGTACACCGTGCAACGTGAAGGGGGCAGTCATGTCACAGAGTCAAAACACGAGGTTGATCAGTTGCACATTGAATTTTTCAAAGAATGCATTGATTCAGACTATCCATGGAAGAATTTGTCTACTGAAGTCGTTATGATTCCAGAAGCTATCCAACAAGTTATAAAAACTTTGTAATCGTTTTCTCCAAGGCAGCTGTTTAATTTTGCCTTTAGATGTTTGTGTAACAGCCTATTAGTTAACAGTTTGAGAAATTTATTTCGTCTGTAAATCCTTCAAGTCCCTCAACTTGAAGGGCTGATGGTGAGTGTTTAGCAACACTTGCTGAAACCTCGAGCATTTGCTAAATTGCAATTATCATCGCGCATGGCTTCTAGCCTGCGAAAGCCACGGGTTCCGGCTCGGGGTACTTTTTTTTAGGGATAATTGCAACAGCAACGAGTCGTCTGTTTCATAG
>JAGVKY010000028.1 GCA_020050175.1 Parachlamydiales bacterium | reverse complement strand
TGGAGGGGCGGATAATGTACGATTCTCCTTTCTCCAGAGACAAATAACTCACGCCATCCGAACGAACTTCAATCGGTCCTCCCATGCTCATGTACTGAACGACGATTTCCGATTCAGGAAGCAGAACTAAGGGGCGATAGGAGATGGTATGAGGAGAAATGGGGGTCAGAACAATCGAATTAAGGAGGGGAGTCAAGATGGGACCGCCCGCAGCAAGGGAGTAGGCTGTCGATCCTGTCGGGGTAGCAACAATGAGACCGTCGGCTGCAAAGGTATTTAAAAAGCTTCCATCCACATGGATTGAGAGTTCGATGAGGGAGGGGTTTGCAGCTCTATGGAAAACAATGTCGTTAAAGGCGAGGACTGTTTCTCCCCCGACTTTTTGTCCTTCAATGACGAGCCGCTCTTCCACCATGTAATCGCCTTTTAAGAGATGATCGAGTGCCGGAAAGATATCTTTAACAGGGACATCGGCCAAAAAGCCTAAACTTCCCAGATTAATCCCTACAAGGGGGGCATCGATCTCCTTATATTTATGGAGAAGACGGAGAATGGTCCCATCACCACCTAGTGAAAGACGGAACGAAAAAATTTTAGGGTCGGCTTCTTCTATTCTTTTGCCGCCAAGACGTTTTGCTACTTCGTCTTCTGCGAAGATCTCGACCTTTTCTCGTTTGAGATAATCAAAGATACTTTGACCGATCTGCCAGGCATCTTCTTTAAGGGTGTTCAGAAAGAGGGCAATTTTCACTCAAAAGGTCTCATTTGCGGCGTTCCGTCAGGGTTCAATTCCAATCCCCCTTCTCTTGCCTTGATTAACACTTCTACCCTTTTCTCGGCTTCCGTCAGTGTTTTTGTGCAAAATGTGACCAACTGGTTGGCTTCTTGATAGTAGTTCAATGCATCTTCTAAAGGGAGCGTCCCTTCTTGCATTTTAGCCAAAATCTCTTCTAATCTTTTTGTAGCTTGTTCAAATTTCATATCTTTTCTTGGGGAAAAAGTTTGATCACTGAAAGTGAGGCCTCACCCCCTTTCAAACGGGCGAGGAGAGTTTCTGTTTCGGCAAGCTGGGATATATCTCTTATGACATGTCCCCCTCGCTCTGTAAAGAGGATGGAGTACCCTTGCTCTAATAGACGTTCGGGATTGATCGCCTCAATTAAATCTTTTACCCGGCCAAAGCGCTCTTCCATTTTTTTAAAAACTTTTTGAAATCTCGCATCAAGAAGATCGGTCAAATTTTTGATTTTCTCTCTTTTGATCTTGAGTTGATGGCGTGGATCTTGAGCTTTTAAAGTTTTTGTCAATCGCTCTACCCTTTCCCAGTTGAAGCTAAGAAATTGCATCATGTGCCGATCTAGAAATTTTTTGGCTTTCTCAACTTCAGTTAATAGCGCGGCTTTTTCTTGGAGGACAATCTCAGCGGCAGCAGATGGGGTGGGGGCACGGAAATCAGCCACAAAATCGGAGATGGTAAAGTCTGTCTCATGCCCAACGGCAGAGATAATCGGGATTTCACTTTCAAAAATAGCCTTAGCAACAGGGAGTTCATTGAAAGGAAATAGATCTTCAAAACTTCCACCCCCTCTTCCCACAATAAGGACATCGGCAAGACGGTACTGGTTAAAATGGGCAATGGCTTCGGCAATTTCTAAAGCTGCCCCTTCGCCTTGAACTTTGGCTGGGCAGAGGATGAGCTGAAAGTTGCCCACCCTGCGGCTCAAGATGTTGAGGATATCCCGGATCACAGCCCCCGTTGGACTTGTGACAACACCGATTCTTTTAGGAAATTTGGGAAGGGGACGCTTTCTATCTTTGCTAAACCATCCTTTTTCTTCCAATTCCCGCTTTAAGGCTTGGAACTTCAGGAGAAGAGCCCCAACACCTTGAGGAGTGACACGTCTGACGACAATTTGGTAAGCTCCTCTAGGGGGGTAGAGTGTCAACTCACCATCAATCACCACTTCGTCCCCCTCTTTTAGAGGGGCGAGCAAACTTTTAGCATCCAGGCGAAAGAGGACGCAAGAGACCTGGGCTTCGGCATCTTTTAAGGTGAAGTAGATATGCCCAGAGCTTTGAACCTTTAAATTACTCACCTCTCCTTTAACAGAGAGAGAGGGGAACCTCGATTCAAGCTCCTCCTTGACCAACTGAGTGAAGGCAGTAACTGAGAAAATAGTTCGCGTTGTCATTAATAAAAAATAATTTCAAAAACTTTGAGATATCTTAACAGATAATGGGTTAAACTCTTCTCTTTATAAGAAATATATCATGCGAATTTGTTGGTCAGAAGAGAAAGCTCTAGATTTTGTCCCAAAGCTCATTGCGAGTCCATGGTCCCCCAAAGAGGTCAGCCTTTTAAAGAGGATTGTTGCTCTCGTCAAAAGATTATATGATCCTTATAGCCAACCTATAGTGGCACGAGTTGCGATTGACAAAGATTCTCCCTTAGTGCTGGTCGGCCATTCTAAACGCTATAAAGCTCTCTATCAAGGTGAGAAAATCATCGCTGTTCCAAGAGATGCCCTCCATGTGAAGTTAAAAATCCGCCCTGTTGACCCAGCTGAAGGGGGCCCCCTTTTCCTTCTTTGGATCGAAAGGTTTGTAGAGCTTTGCCTTTTTTGGCGAAAACCTTTTGATCCCAGTGTTGCTATCGGTACCCTTCCCTCCACAGTTCTTGGATTTGGATCTGAGGGGCATGCTCTTAGTTTTTCTCTGAATAACAGAAAGATCACCCTGATTTTTGATCAAGCCGAAAAGGGAAAGACTTGCCAAGGAGTCCTAAATTCCATCGTTCGGCAGGCTAAACTACAATTTATTCCTCGATCAATAGAGGAGTTTAAAGACGTTTGGACAAAGCTTTCCTTTGAGGAAAGAGGCGATTGGTTCACAGTAAAAGAGTTTGAAGATCTATTTAAACAAGAAGCAAAGGTAAAAGCAGTCGATGAACAAGTTCGGCAGGGGAACATGGCTGGTCCTGCACGAAAAATCGTTCCCCGGTCGTTACCTCAACAAAGATATTATTTATAGAGAGATTTATGCGCGTTTCCTTTTCCCCCCTAACAAATGCCGAATTGCCAAGATTTAAAGGGATAGGCTTTTCTTATGAGCAGCATGACCAAGGTAACTTTTTTCAACGTGTCATTGCTGTCTTTAAAAGAGTCTTTTCCTCAAAAGATGAGCCTCAAATTCTTGAGGTGCAACTTGATATCGATTCACCCGGCTTTTGGAAAGGAACGTCGCCCATTTATAACGGCTTGCGTGCTCCGAGGGATCCTCTTCATCCAGATATAGTTGGCGACCCTGTAATACCCCCTCAAGATGCCTTTGCTGTTCAGATGAATGTGGTTCGCCGTATCTATAAGCCCGAAGAAAATTCGCTTTTCTTTCGAGTTCTTGAGCAATTCCTTCGCTTCCTTAGCCGCAAAAAAGAGGAGGTGCCTCTCAATGTCATTTTCCCAGAAAATTCTCTCCCTTCGACCATGCTTCAATTTGCAAATGCCGATCAAAGGGTTTCCTATACAGTTACACATAACCGTAAAGAGATCCCAGTCACACTGATCCTTAAAGGGGATGATGATGTGGGTCCTCACGAAGTGATGCAGATAATCCATGATCGTTTGCACGCCGATTTTCAGGCTGGAAAAGAGCCTCAGTTTATTACCCCCGCAGCAGCCCTCACCCCTGAAGAGCTCAATAGGCTAAGAGTTGTTGAGGAACTTAGGTTGCAAGAGATGGCCCTTGCGCAACAAGATTTAGAAGAAGCTCATCGGGAAAATGGTGGCGTTGCGCCCCCCTTGCAGCCCCAAGCTCCCGCTCCCGCAGCGGCCGAAAAAGCAGCACCGCTCGTCATGCCCAATAATTGCCGTATCGAAAGAGATGAGGAAGGGGGATGCCTCTATATGACTCTAGGCAATGAAGACCCTAATGATATTTTACCCATTGTCGATGAGAAGGGTAAAAATATCGAAGTGATCTATTCAGAGGGACGAAGAATCCATTTTCCTTTAGGAACATTTGAAGATGTAGGGGGAAACACAGCTGTTTTTGAAGGAGAACCTATGGTTCTCGGTGATGATGGCGCCGTTGTTGTTGCTGTTAGATTTAAGGTGACAAGACCTCCACGGCCTGACGTTTTGCCAGCCGAAGAGCCTTTAGAGCCGCCAAAAGCTAATAAGATTGTAGGTGACTGCAAAAGATTTAAAATTGGCGGCGAAAACGCTTTGTTGATCAAATTAAATGGTCAAAACCAGCAGGTTCGAGCAGCGGTTGACGAAGCTAAAAAACTGATCGAAGTTTTTGGGCCGGATGATGAACTTTTGGCAAGATATCCTCTAGGCGAGCTTGAAGATTTTTATGCCCAAACATCAGTTTTTGATGGCGAGCCAGCGATTAAGCCGCAAGGAGGCGCTCTTGTCCTTACGATTAAAATTAAAACAACAGTTGTCGAAAAAGAAGCAGAAGCAGTTCATATAGCACCTCCTGTTGTTCAAGCTCCAGTTGTTGCTCCGGCTTTTGTAGAGCCTAGAGTGATTAGAAACAAACAGGGCGATTTTCTCAGAGTGACTTTTAGGGAATTAGATCCTCAGCAAGCTTTCATTCTTTTTTCGGATGATAAAAAGGAAATCAATGTGTGGACGAAAGAAGGCGAAGAAGGCATTCATCTTTTTACCTACAACATCAGCCAAGAAGAAACCGATGCACAAACCGTGATTTTCGAGGGTGAACCTAAATGGAGAATTTCTAGAACAGAAACAACTTTGATTCTTCAAACTAAGACGACCAAGAAGTAAATGTTGAACGGCAGAAGAGCCTTGAGGTACCTTAAAAGTTATGAAATTAGGTTCGAAAGTTATAGTTGGTAATTGGAAGATGTATAAGACGGTGACGGAAGCGATCGCTTTTGTCGACGCACTCCTTCCAAAAATTTCTAACTACAAAGAATCGGTTCTCTTAGCCGTCCCCTTTACAGCTCTTTGGCCGCTCCACGAGAAATGTAAAAATACACCTCTTGAAATCGGCGCACAGACGATGAACTCGGCTGAAGAGGGAGCCTTTACCGGAGAGATTGCGGGGCGGATGTTGAAAGAGGCTGGCGCAAGTTTTGTTCTACTCGGCCATTCGGAAAGACGGCGCCTTTCAGGCGAAACCGATAGTGTCATTCATAAAAAAGTTGAAAGGGCTTTAGAAGACAACCTTCTTCCGATTGTTTGTGTCGGGGAGACTCTCGAAGAGAGAAAAGAGGGAAGAAGTGAAGAGGTTTTAGAGCGACAATTGAAAAGTGTCTTTGAAGGACTGAAGTGGAAAGGGGATCTCCTGGTCGCCTATGAGCCTGTCTGGGCAATTGGTACAGGCCAGACAGCAACGCCTGACATTATCGATAACATTCACGCCTTTATCGAAGAAAAAGTCGAAGCCCTTCTGGGTGTGAAGCCCCGTATCCTTTATGGCGGTTCTGCAAACAGTGCCAATGCCCCCACCCTCCTTGCCATTCCTAATGTTGGCGGTCTTTTAATTGGAGGGGCCTCCTTGGATCTTGAATCTTTTCTTTCCATCATTGAGAATAGTCATTCATTCCAATAAGACAAAGTCATGGGCATCCTTTACTACCTTTCTATTTCTCTCTATCTGATCGTCTGCTTACTCCTTTCGGTCGTTGTCATGATGCAGGAGAGTAAAAGCTCGGGCCTCGGCGCCTCTTTCGGGGGAGATCCTACACAGTCTATCTTCGGAACTTCGACAGCCGATGTCCTCAAAAAGTTCACAGCTTGGCTCGCTTTCGGCTTTCTTTCGCTTGCCTTGATCCTTTCGATCTGGACAAGCCAGATCGG
>JAGVKY010000169.1 GCA_020050175.1 Parachlamydiales bacterium | reverse complement strand
TGGCATTATCTTGCCAGACACAGCTCAGGAAAAACCGAAAGAAGGTGAAGTTGTCGCTGTTGGTCCTGGTAAAGTCAATACCCAGGGAAAAATTGAGCCAATGAATGTCAAAATTGGTGATAAAATTCTTTTCAGTTCTTATGCAGGCACCGAAGTAAAAGGTTTGGATGAAGAAGAGGAATTTTTGATCCTCTCAGAAGATGATGTCTTAGGGATCAGGTAATATTTATGTCTAAAATGCTGCGATACCATGATGAGGCTCTTCAGTCTCTGTTAAAAGGGGTGCAGACCCTTGCTAAAGCTGTCAAAGTGACTCTTGGCCCTAAAGGACGTAACGTCGTGATCGACAGAGGAAATGCTCCTCTTTCAACAAAAGACGGCGTCACGGTTGCCAAAGAGGTCTCTTTAAAAGATAAATTTGAAAACATGGGCGCCCAGATCGTCAAAGAGGTGGCTGCCAAAACTTCTGATCAAGCAGGTGATGGTACGACGACTGCTATCGTTCTTTCAGAAGCGATGTTCACACAGGGTGTTAAAAATATTGCTGCTGGTGCAAATCCGATGGAAGTCAAGCGTGGGATGGAAAAAGCCTCCGCTGTACTTTCCGAAGAACTCTCTAGACTGTCGACACCAATTGCCAAGCAAGAAGAGGTCAAACAGATCGCCACAATTTCTGCCAATAACGACCACGAAATTGGAGAAATTATTGCGAAAGCCATGGAGAAAGTGGGTAAAGACGGGATTATCACTGTTGCCGAAGCCAAGACCGTTGAAACGACTCTTGATGTCGTTGAAGGGATGCAGTTCGATAAGGGTTACCTTTCTCCTTATTTCATCACCAATGCTGAAGGGATGAGCGCAGAGTATGACAATGCTTACATCCTAATTACGGATAAAAAAATTTCCACAGCTAAAGAGCTTCTTCCTCTTTTGGAACCTTTAGCGCAGAGCGGAAACCCTCCTCTTCTTATTATTGCTGAAGATGTTGACAGCGAGGCATTGCAAACGCTCGTCGTCAACAAGCTGAAAGTAGGACTTAATGTTGTTGCTGTTAAAGCTCCTGGCTTTGGCGACAGAAGAAAAGCTCAGCTGGAGGATCTCGCTATCGTAACAGGTGGAACGCTGATTTCTGAAGAAGTTGGTCTGAAATTAGAAGATGCGAAACCTGAACATCTCGGCCGCGCTAAAAAGATCAAAGTCACGAAAGAAGAGACCACCATCATTGATGGGGCAGGCGACGGGAAAAAAATCCAAGAGCGCGCTAGAGAGATCCGTGCACAGTTAGACAATCCAAAAACGTCGAGCTACGAAAGGGAAAATCTCGAACAAAGACTTGCCCGTCTTGTCGGTGGCGTTGCTGTCATCAACATTGGCGCTTCGACAGAAGCTGAAGTGAGAGAGAAAAAAGCGCGTGTTGAAGATGCTCTCCATGCGACAAGAGCTGCGATTGCAGAAGGAATTGTTCCCGGTGGTGGAGTTGCCCTTTTAAGAGCCCTCCCAGCCCTTGACAAGATCAAACTCGAAGGGGATGAAGCCATTGGCGCAAAGATCATCCGTGACAGTTGCTTTGCTCCTGCAACAGCTATCGCCAATAACTGCGGCCTCCAAGGAAATCTCGTTGCCGAGAAAATTTTCGAAGGGAAAGGGGCTTTTGGTTTCAACGGCCTGACAGGTAAATATGCCGATCTTTTACAAGATGGCGTGATCGATCCTGTCCTCGTCACAAAAGAAGCCTTGAAAAACGCTGTCTCCGTGATTTCCCTCCTTCTCACAACTGCTTGCATGGTGGTTGAAAAACCAAAACCTAAGTCCAAAGCACAACCTGCGATGGATGGCATGGGCATGGGTGGTATGGGCGGAATGGGTGGTATGGGTGGAATGGGGATGATGTAATGCCCACCTACGATTACAGCTGTAAACAATGTGGTTATAAGTTTGAGGTGCTTCAAAAGATGAGCGACGCACCTCTCTCCACCTGTCCTGAATGCAAAGCCCCCTCTTTCGAAAGGGGTTTTGGAGGGGGGACAGGCTTCCAATTTAAAAATGGAGGCTCTTCAGGCTTGCAAAAGGCCGAAGGTGGTGTTGCATGTGCTCATGCCTGCAGCTGCCATCCAAAAAAATAACAATAGAGGCTTACAGACTTTTCTCTGTGACCTCTGTGTGCTCTGTGGTTTTTTTATTACCACAGAGCACACAGGGATCACAGAGGAGGGTTTTACTTTTTACTTCCCAAAATGGAAGGCTAGCCATCCCTGTTTCACTTTCTTCTTTTTAAAAGTCCAGCCTCGCTTCTTAAACCTCTCTACTGCTACTTGCTCTTCTTTTTCCAGCAACCCTGAAACGACTAGATCACCTGTAAAATCTTTCAAGCGGGGAAGGCTTTTCCATGCCACCTCCTGTTCAGATGAGATCATGTTCAAGGCGATGACCCCCTCAAGAAATGGAGGGAGAATAGGGTCTGGGAGCGAGAAGAAGAGATCGAAATGGTTAAAAAGGGTGTTTTCTTTAGCGTGTTGAATAGCCTCAGGATCAATATCAATCCCCAAAACTTCTGAAGCCCCTAAGGCGAAACAGACGACAGAAAGAATGCCGCTACCGCAACCGATGTCGAGGAGCGGTTTCCCTTTGACTAAGGGTGCTAGCAATTCTAATGTTAATTGGGTTGTAGGATGGGAATAATCACCAAAACCTGGTCCTGGTCTAAGCCTAACCTCTTCGACCCTTTTGAGCCCCTTAAAAGGCTTTAGAGAGATCGGGAGGAAACCCTCCCGAAATCCTGGTGCAAACCTCGTCCATTGATCTTCCCAGTCAATCTCCATGTTACCGAATTTTTTTGACGAGAGGGGAAAGATCTCGAGAGTCAAAAGGTAGAGGAGGAAGAATGTCGACGGCAGAGATCTCTTCTAGAGGGCCAAAAAGAGGTTCTGCCTCAAGATTGTAAGCAACGTCTCCCTCATCAAGGGGCGCGATGGAAGTTACAAGGGCGACATCAAGCCCTTCAGGGAAAAGTCCGTCGAGGCCGCTTGTCACCAGGAGGTCGTAGAGTTGGATTAAAGGAATGGGTTTTGAAGTTGGATCATCATATGGGACGCCAGTACGCAGATCTCGAGCGGGCCCTTGCCTATCCCCTGTTTCTAAATTGAATCCCAGACCCTTTAGAGCAATGCCGCCCTGCAGGCTCCCTCTAAGCTCTCCCTTAGCGAGAAGCCATCGATCACCTTCTGGAAGATAGTGATCTTTTAAATCATCGAGAGTTCGAAGGAAGTGAAAAGGAGGTGGTTCCTGCTCAAGAAGATGAATTAGATGGTCAATATGATGTGAAATCAAAAACCTTTTAGCGTCGCCTCTCGCCACTCGAACAGCCACACGGAGTTTAGGATCAGTCACCAATAAAACCCTCGATTGCTTTGCCCCCACTTGATCAATGATCCCTAAAAGGGCTCCGCGGTAAAGGACTGGGCTATTAACCCCAATCAATCCCCCCCCATTTTCTGATCCAAGATCTACCCAAAACGAAGAAAGCCAATCTGTAACAGGTCGATAAATCACTTTCGCTGAAACTTTCCCCTCGACAGAAACAGGAACCTCCCTTTCACCGTCAGCAATTTCTTTGAGAGCCTTTTTGAGAAATCGATTTTCTTCAATCACTGGGTCATTAAAATTCATAGGAGTGGAGAGAAACCGGGCAGCGATTCCACGCAATCTTTCTCCCGCAAGCTTACCGACAGTGAGCACCCCTAAAGAAAGAAGAATAGCCACCAAGAAATAGGAAAATCTTATTTTCATTTTATATAGGATCGAAGTGCGTCAACAATTTGTGAACAATTGCTTTTGTTTATTGCTGCAAAGCTGATTCTACCACTTTTAGGGAGAAAAATAGCTTTCTCATCGCGAAGCTTTTCTGTTGCCCCTTCCTTTAAAGGAAGAAGTGTAAACATGCCCCTCCCTTCAAGAGGCATGCCCAATTGTTTAAAAAAATCCTTGCGAATATTTGCCATCCGATGACGCATGATTTTTAAATCATCTTCCCATTGCTGAAAGAGCTCATTCTCTAAAAGGATTTTTGCAACAAGGCTCGCCCCATAAAGAGGGGGATTGGAATAGGTGTTCCGTATGATTTTCTTCCCCTGCGAAAAAAAGGCTTGATCACCCTCCTCAACAAAATAGGCTAAAGCCCCTACCCTTTCGTTATACAGCCCAAAGCTCTTAGAACATGATAGGGCTAAAAGAAAAGGGATTTTTTTCTTTATGAACAGTTTCAAAGGGTATAAATCTTCATTAACACCAGCCCCAAAACCAAGATAGGCTAGATCAAAAAAGGGAATCCCCTTCCCTTTTAAAAAAGCCTCTGCGATCTCCTCCCATTCTTCTTTTGATGGATCAATGCCTGTCGGATTTTGACAGACTAAATGGAGGAGGAAAACGTCCTTTTCTGTAAGTTTTTCGATTCTCTCTATTATCCCTTTTGGATCGGGATAGGGATAGAATTGAAGGGTGAGACCTATCTTTTCAAAAAGAGGAATATGATTGGCCCATGTAGGATCAGGGAGATGAATCACCGCCCCTTCTATTCCGCGCTTAATCAACTCACCGCCAAGTGTCAAAGCCCCAGCACCACCTATCGTTTGAAAAAGAACTAGATCGTCAAGCGAGTGTCCCAACCCATTTGAAAAAAGTTTTCGAACTCCTTGTAAAAAAGAGGGATCGCCAGCAATAGGGAGATACTCGCGTGTTCGATGGGAGATCCTTTTTTCGGCGTCCGTCACGCTTGGCAAATCCCAAGGTTTCCCCTCTTCGTCTCTATAGGCACCCACAACCAAATTAATTTTATTTGGGCGAGGATCTTTTTTAAACGCCTGATCGATCCCAAAAATTGGATCTTCCGGAAGAAGCTCTAGTTTGAATGGATTTTTCATAGCACTATTCTTGCTTCCTTCTTTTTATTAGGATAGAATTATACATCCCTTCTCTCAAGGGGCGTTAGCTCAGCTGGTAGAGCGCAACAATGGCATTGTTGAGGCCAACGGTTCGACTCCGTTACGCTCCATACACCTCTCCCATCAGTAGCCATCAGGTTTACTGAGAGCAAAAAACTTGGTGATCTCTGTTTTTATGGAGTCTTTTGCAATAAATTTCTTTTCACATGAGGGGAGTGTCGCGAGGAAAAGCTTGCCATAACTTTTCTCTTGCAGCCTTCTGTCGAGACAAAGAACGATCCCTTTGTCCGAGTGCGAACGAATCAATCGACCAAAACCCTGCTTGAATTTGATGAGTGCTTGAGGCAAGTGGTAGCTCATGAAGGGATTTTTCCCCTCTTCTTTGAGCGATTCCGAACGGGCTTCGATAATGGGATCTTTCGGACTTTTGAAGGGTAGCTTCATAAGAATGACTGTTTTTAATTTACCCCCAGGGATATCAACCCCTTCCCAAAACGAGTCAGTTCCAAAGAGAACGGTCCTGTGCTCATCTTGAAAGCGTTCCAAAAGTTTTCTGCGAGGAAGATCGCCTTGAAAGAGCGGGACCATCCTTTTTTCCTTCAGCTTCTCTTCAAGCTCCACTTTCAAAGCATTTAATTGTTGAAACGAGGTGAAAAGTAGAAACGTCCCTCCTTTTAGTGTTGGGAGAAGATCGAGCAAAAGTTCTTTAGCCTCCATTGTGAATTGTGGGTCGTCAGGAAGGGAAAGTCCCTCAACCCCTAAAAATAAGGCCTGCCTTTGAAAGTTGAAGGGTGAAGGAAAGGAGGCCTCTTCCCATCCTCTCTCTTTTAACCCAAGGCGTTCTGCTAGGGGTGCAAACCCTCCTTTGCCTCCTAGAGTTGCGCTCAGCAGGGCTCCTCCCTTTAAGGGACTAAATAGAACCTCTTTGAGTGTTTTACTCTGATCAATCGATGTTTCGCTGAGATTAAGATAATCCCTTTCGGCAGAAAACCACTGCACAAGACCCTTTGGGACCTCTTCATTCCCTAAGATCTCCCTGAGGAGAATTAACCCCTCTTGGAAACGACCTCGCAGCTGGTCAATCTCTTGAAAAAGGGGTTCTAAGTCCTTGACTAGCTTTTCTTCTTTAGTATCTCTGACGTCTTGCAAAAGGCCAGATAAATAAGCGGGCAGCATTTGGTTGCTCTCCTCCGCTCTTTTAAGAAGAGGGTGGATATCCTTTTTAAAAGAGATCTTAAGAGTGTTTGTGAGCCGCCATTTAGGGTCTAATGAAGGGGAAGCTCCAACCAATCCTTGATAGAGACGATGGATCTCCATCATCCCTTTCTCGCGAAGAGCTGGAAATTCCATCAAAATCTTCTCTCGGAAACGTCTTAAAAAAGAGGGTTCATTTTGCTTAGAAAAATAGGTCTCAACTTTTTCTAAAAGGCGATTCAAAACCCCTTTTCTTCCCCTTTTGGCCTCTGTGTATAAACGACCAAATAAGCGAAACAAATCAATATTAGAGACACTGTTGGCAAATAGATCGGTGGCCACCTCTTCTAGATGGTGAGCTTCGTCAATAATCAAATAGGAGTAGTTAGGAAGGATCGCCCTTTCCCCCCCTTTTTTTCGGACAGCATCGGTCAAAAGGAGATGGTGATTAACGACAATGATCTTAGCATCTTCCAGCTTCTTTCGATCGGCAAAAACAGGGCAATCATCATAAAAAGCACATCTTTGTCCTGTGCAGCTGTCATGATCGGCAAACAATGTTTCAGCTAAATCTGGAGGAATATAAAATGGGATCTCCCCTTTTTTTAAACTCCCGCCGAGCTCCTTCCAAGCCGAAACTTTGTCTTTAAGCTCTTTCTCCTCTTCTCCCCCCCAGTCATCTAGGTTGCGAAGACAGAGATAATTTCTTAAACCCATCGCAAGCGAAAACCCCAGATTGAACTCTAGAGCTTTCAACAAGAACGGAAGATCTTTTTTTACAATTTGTTCTTGGAGATGAATAGTGTGTGTCGAGATTACGACCTTTTCGCCCTTCACATGAGCAAGCAATAAAGCCGGCACCAAATAGGCAAAACTCTTACCAACGCCTGTTCCAGCCTCTAAAAGAGAAACATGTCCCTTTTCAAAACTGTCCTTAACCATCCGAGCGAGCTCTTTTTGCTCTTTTCTCTCTTCATAGCGGGGAAAGTCTTTAAAAAGAGGGCTTCCCCTCTCAAAGAGCTTATCAATGTCCACCCAACCCCCTAGATTCCCAGCAATTAAACCTCCTACTCGATTTAATTACATAGTCGATCACTAAATAGGCCTTAGGTTGATGCGTATGCCTGCTCATCCTGTTCCAAATTTGAATTCCTTAGAACTCTATTAATTTGGAACTTTCCCACCTATTCTTGTTCTAAAAGATCGAGGAAGGCTTTAAGCTTCTTGGATCTTGTTGGGTGACGCATCTTTCTCAAAGCTTTCGCTTCGATCTGACGAATACGTTCGCGGGTAACCTTAAACTCTATGCCGACCTCTTCCAAAGTTTTTGGCTTACCATCTTGTAGACCGAAGCGCTGGATAAGAACCTTCTTCTCTCGGTCGGTAAGGGTCTCAAGAACCTCTTGCATCATGTCTTTGAGGATCGAGTAGCCTGTTGCTTCGGCAGGAGAATCGGCCGATGTATCTTCGAGGAAGTCACCAAACTGGCTCTCGCCACCTTCACCCACTTCAGCCTGAAGAGAGATCGGATGTTGCGCAATTTTGTAGATTTCTCGCACACGGTCAGGTGTGATCCCAAGTTCGTTGGCAAGCTCTTCAGGAGTTGGTTCACGACCTGTCTCCATCATCAACTTTTTGGCTCCGCGGAGAACCTTATTGATGGTTTCAATCATGTGGACAGGGATACGGATCGTTCGGGCTTGGTCAGCAATCGCACGGGTCACCGCCTGACGAATCCACCAGGTGGCATAAGTTGAAAACTTATAGCCTCGGCGGTATTCGAATTTTTCAACAGCCTTCATCAGGCCCATATTCCCCTCTTGGATAAGATCCAGGAAGGAAAGGCCTCTGTTGGTGTATTTTTTAGCGATAGAGATAACTAGACGGAGGTTCGATTCAACCATCTCCCGCTTAGCTTCTTGGCTTTTGTCCATCCAGCGCTGGAGCATCCGGACATCTTTTTTGAACTCGTCCAGGGTACGGCCAGCTGCCAATTCCCGCTTTTTCAAGCGTCTTTTGGAAGCCATGAGTTTTGCTTGAGCAAACTTATTTCTTTCGGCTCTTGGCTCGAGTTCTTGAATCTCTTTCTCTAACTGTAAGAAGCGATCATAAGAGCGAAGAATCACCTCGCCGAAGTCATCAGTGATATTAGGACGAAGATGGAGGCGGCGCAGATAAGCCTGAGCACGGATCCGACACTTCTCTAAGTCTTCTTGCAAATGGAGCTTATCTCCCTTTTTAATTTCAGGGCCTTCCATTTGAAAAAGGATTTTCTCGAGGATCTGATCCTCTTTTTGAAGGAGCTCGACGAGTTTTGGCAATAGCCGCATGTACTCGGACTTATTAGTGACCTCTTTTTCGGCAATACTCTTGTCGAAACGCTCTTTTCCCTGAATCAAATATTGAGCAATCGAGATAGCCTCTTTCGTCGAGTACCGGAAGCGCATAATGATTTTTTCGATCTGGTCTTGCGCTTTTTCGATTCTTTTTGAGATTTCGACTTCTTCTTCCCGAGTAAGGAGGGGGACCGATCCAATCTCCTTGAGGTACATCCGAACAGGATCGTCAGGAGAACCTTCAGAACGTCGAGGAAGTCCCTCTAGCTCTTTCGCCTCTTTCTTCCGCTCTTTTTGCTTTTCAACTTCAGCCTGATTGAGAATCTGGATATCCAACCCGCCTAGGAAGATCAACACTTGGTCGATCTGCTCGGCAGAGTCAAAACTCATGGGGAGGATTTCGTTGATTTCCTCATAGGTAATGTAACCTTGCTCTTTGGCAAGAGCTACAAGTTCATCGACCTTTTGCTGCTGTTGGTCGGAAAAAGCAGATTTAGATTTTGCTTTTGTACTCATCAAATATGGAGGGCGCGAAATTGGATCATGGGATCTAATCGATCCTACCTGATCTTAAACATCTTGTGCAACTGAAGTTACTCCACATTGTCAAAAGAACAACTACAGTAAAAAAAACTACCCGTAAAAAATTTGGGTCTTGATGGACTCGAACCATCGACCCCCTCATTAAAAGTGAGGTGCTCTAACCAACTGAGCTAAAGACCCAAAAAAACGGAGTGCTAGTGTTCTAACACTTCGTTAGGTATTGACCCTAAGGGGATTCGAACCCCTGTTATCGGAATGAAAATCCGGTGTCCTAGACCAGACTAGACGATAGGGCCTTGTAAAAAGGTGATTGCGACACCACCCTCTTTAAAAGAGCTTCAAGAGTATTAAGAGTTTTGATTTTTCTGCAACGATTTCCGATGCACCCTGATTGCGACACCTGAATTTGTCTCTTAAATCCTGATAGCCGTTGCCAATTTTCGGAAACGAAAATCATTGAAAAGGAGACCATCTGCCCTCTCTTTTTCATAAAAAGTGTCGTGATCTTTAAAAAAAGGGAGGGGCGCCCGAGCGATAGCGAAGAGGATGAGATTGGCAAAACTAGAACCCTAAGCCAGGTTTCACCTGCCGACGGGTTCTATCGCAGGCAAAAGGGTCAGAACTGACTCTTTTGGTTTGTGCCAAGATCGCCATCCAAGGCTCGCGAGTGATTAGCGCCCCACCTAATTTTTTACACTGTCATGATTTCTTTTTCTTTTTGGGCGGACACTTCATCGGCTAGCTTGCAAAATTTATCAGTCGCCTCCTGAATCTCTTTTTCGAATTTCTTGAGAAGATCCTCGGGAATTTCACCTGACTTTTTCTGCCGCTCCGCTTTTTCTTTTAACTCGCGACGGACGTTACGGATGCGCACCTTAGTAGCTTCCCTTTTTTCGTGCACAGTCGCTACCATTTTTTTGCGGATAGTTTCATCCATCGCAGGGATAACGAGACGGACGGCATTTCCATCAACGATGGGTCTCATCCCCAGATTGGCCGCATCTATGGACTTGCCTATAGCCCCGGCATTCTTCCCATCGAAGGGAGTAATGAGAATGGTCTTACTGTCAGGTGTTGTGACGTTGGCCACCTCTTTTAGGCGCATCTTGCTGCCGTAAAGCTCAATGGTGACGCCATCGACTAAACCGCTATGAGCTCTTCCTGTTCGTAGACTTTTAAGCTCTTCTTTGAAGTGATCAATCGCTTGCATCATTTTCTGCTCAGATTCTGCTTTCATGGTGAACCCTTATGTGAAAAAACTAGAGTATTACAAAAAAAAGAAAAACCCAAGAAGGTAGGCCTTCTTGGGTTTTTGGTTATGAACCAAGGAAAAATTACTTTTGGCCGACTGTCCACCGGATAAAGGAATTTACAGCAAGATCGCTGCCATTCTTCTTCACATAGTCTTCGATCGTGACCGCATCATCTTTGATGTATCTTTGGTTGAGCAGGCAAGCCATGTCGTAGAAAGCCTTAATTTTTCCATCAACGATTTTCTCGGTGATGTTCTCAGGCTTCCCTTTAACTTGCTCTTTCGCGATATCTCTTTCTCTTTGGATCACATCTGCGGGAACCGATTGAGGGTTGAGATATTCGGGGCTTGCTGCAGCAACATGCATAGCGATGTCGCGAGAAAGAGATTCTTTCCCTTCGCCGCCACCGATATCCACCAGAGTCACAATTTTACCGCCTGAATGAGAATAAGCAGCTACCGAATGACCCTTTCTCTTAGGAATTAAGACAAAGCGGCTAATCTGGATGTTCTCACCAATTGCTTGCACAAGAGTGGCTCTGAATTCATCGATCGTTAAGGAAGAATCTTTAGAGAACTTTTGCGCCAAGAAACTTTCAAGACTTGCAGGTTTTGTATGGGCAATTTCATCAGCTATGTCTTGAACAAACTTTTGAAACTTCTCATTGTTCACAACAAAGTCAGTTTCTGCGTTGACCTCAACGATAGCGATATTTTCGCCAGTTTCGGCAACTCCGATCTTCCCTTCATTGGCTTCACGAGCTGATTTTTTAACTGCAGAGGCCATACCCGACTTCCTCAAGAGATCGACTGCAGCCTCAATATCGCCATTTGTCTCAACAAGCGCCTCTTTGCACTTGCCCATTCCAACCCCAGTTCTTTCCCGAAGGTCTTTAATCATGCCTGCTGTAATTTCTGCCATGGTCGATCCTAAGAGTTGTCGGTGCCTTCCGAAGACATCTCTTCGGCATCTTTATCGACGATGTTAAGCTCATCTTCAGCATCCATCATCGCATCTTTGCCAGCGGCAAGGCGCATCTCGTTCTTCTTCTCAACAATTGCCTCAACGAGCGTTTGAAGAATAAGCTTTACGCTCTTCAACGCATCGTCGTTACAAGCGATGACTTGAGTGATCGGATCTGGATCGCAGTTAGTATCCACAAGACCAAGGATTGGAATCCCTAATTTGTTCGCTTCTGCAACAGCTAAGTGCTCTTTGTTGGTATCGACAACGATCAAAAGCCCTGGAGGCTTTCTCATCGAACGGATACCGGAGAGGTTTTTATCGAGTTTGATCTGGTCTTTCGAAAGAAGAGAGAGCTCCTTCTTTGTTAGGCCATCGCCCCCGGCAGCAATCCTCTTTTCGATCTTTTCCATTTTCTTGATCGATTGACGAACCGTTTGCAGGTTTGTCAACATACCGCCAAGCCAACGCTCGCACACATAAAATTCGCCAGAAAGCTCTGCGAGCTCCCGAACCACCATTTTAGCTTGCTTTTTGGTTCCAACGATCATGATGGACTTGTGTTTAGACACAACGTCTTTGATCATCTCGACCGCTTCGCGGATCTGTTGTAATGTTTTGGAAAGATCAATGATGCAGATCCCGTTCCGCTCTTCAAAAATGAAGCGCATCATCTTAGGATTCTTGCGGCGTCTCTGGTGCCCGAAATGAGCTCCAGCTTCAAGTAAGTCTTTTATAGATATTTCAGCCAAGCCTTGTCCCTCCGACATGTAACACGGCATCCCCCTTTTATAGGGGGATTTCGGTCTTGGTATAGATTTTGTTTGTATAAGCGCCCGATCAGAATCGAACTGACACTAGAAGCTTGGAAGGCTTCAGTTCTACCATTGAACTACAGGCGCAAAATAGTGTACCATATTGGCCCAACTTTTTATTTTTTACAAGGATTAGATGCTTAAAAGAGTTCCCTCACCCACACAACCCAAACTTCAAGCTACAATTGTAGAGGGTCAAGAACCCACTGAAGCAGAAATAGCTGCCGAAAAAGCCAGGGTAGTTGCCTTCCAAAATCTACAAAAGGCTAAACAATCTCAAAAAGAATACTCAACCGCAAGAAGAGCGGGCTATGTCCGGCCTGAACCGCTTCTTCCTTTTGTTCTCAAAAGAGCATCTCCGAAAGGATCGCCAAACGAATCTCCTGATGCCACCCCAAGCGTACCAAACTTGCCAAGCTGGGTCTTTGACCAAAGGAAGTAAAAATAATTTTACAACCTGATAGTCTCCTTGAATAAGGAGCATTAGGTGAAAAAGGTCGATCAGGCAAGAAAATTAGCAGAGGAAGTCCTTGGCGCTACGAAAGCTAGACCAAGCTCTATCGTCAAAAATCTGTTTTTCGGACGTTTTTCGGGGGCACTCCCTGCCAAGAGAACTTTCTCTGCAGTCTTTGAAGAAAAACTGCATGCCCTTAAGCAATTTGCTGTGAACGAGATTGATGCAGCAAAAATCGATCGGGAACAAAAGATCCCCGATCGGGTCATTCGAGGTCTAGGCTCTCTTGGCCTTCTTGGTTTTACGATTCCAAAAGAATACGGCGGCGGGGGCGGATCTCAAGCTGAATATTGCCGTCTCATGGAAGAGCTTGGCGGCATCTGTGGTTCCACGGCCATTTTTGTGAATGCCCACCAAAGCATTGGACTTAAAGCGATCTTGCTTTTTGGCACTGAAAAACAAAAAAAGGAGTGGTTGCCTCGTCTTGCATCGGGAGAAAAAATTGCAGCTTTCTCTCTCACCGAACCGATGGCAGGTTCTGATGCGGGAGGGATTCAAACAAAAGCTATTTTTGATTCTAAAAAAGAACTCTATGTCTTAAATGGCAATAAGCAATGGACCACTAATGGGAGCATTGCCTCTGTTCTGACTGTTATGGCTAAGACCTTAATGCCAAATGGAGAAGAAAAGGTCTCAGCTTTTCTCGTCCCCTCCAACCTACCCGGCTTTAAAATTACAGCTGCGGCTTTAGAAAAAGTTGGCATTCGAGGCACTCGAACGACAAACCTCACCCTGGATAACGTTGAAGTTCCTAAGGAAAACGTCTTAGGACAATTGGGCAGTGGGCTAAGGATTTGTTTGACAGCCCTCGATTTTGGAAGAACCACTTTTGGAGCCACTTGCACAGGCGTCGGCAAAAGATTGCTCGCCATGGCCAAAAAACAGGCGATCGAAAGGATCCAGTTTGGCCATCCCATCGCCCACTTTGAAATGGTCAAAGAAAAACTTTCTAAAATCGAGGCCTATTTAGCAGCGATGGACGCTTCAACTTCTTTGACTGCTGCACTGATCGACCAGGGGCAGGAAGATGTCATGCTGGAAGCTGCTATTTTGAAAGTTTTTGCATCCGAGTCTCTCTGGGAAATGATTTACGAGACGATGCAGATCTATGGCGGCCGCTCTTTTTTTACCGACCTCCCCTTAGAGAGATGGATGAGAGATGCCCGCTTGAATATGATCGGAGAAGGAGCCAACGAAGTTCTCCGTGTTTTTATTGGAGCTGTAGGGCTTAGAGAAGTTGGGCTCACACTGAAACAACCGAAACATTGGGGCTCTTTTTTCTTTTCACGATCAAAAAAGATCGAAAGCTCCTTTCCCCGCATCGCTTATGAACTCAAAATCAGAATCGAAAAATTTCATTGGCAAGCCCTCTATTTGCTCGCTAAGTACAGAGAGGGGATCGCCGAACGTCAGTTTGAGCTTAATCGCCTAGCGACAAAAGCGATCTCTCTCTACACCCTGATCGCCCTCCTTTGGAAAGGGGGGAAAAAAGAAGTTGTCGAACTCTATGCCCAAATGGCGTTTGAACGATTTGATCGCCCCTCTCCCAATTTTGACGATCTTGTCCGAAAAGTTTCTGATGAACTCACAGGGATTTTTTAAAAATGGTCCCTTGGCTAAAAAATTTCCTTGAAGAGGCTCAATCTCTTCAGCAAGAAAACCCAAAAGGCGCTGAAAGACAGCGTCGCCTCCATCGGCTCACAGCAAGAGAAAGAATTGATCTTTTGTTTGATCCAGGAACTCCCCGTTTTGAACTTGGTCTTTTCCAGGGATGGGAGATGTATAAACAGTATGGCAATCTCCCAGCTGCAGGAGTATTGACCGTTATCGGCACAGTCCGTGGAAAAGGGGTGATGGTCGTTGCAAATGATGCCACGGTCAAAGCAGGTTCTTTTTTTCCTCAAACTGTCAAAAAAGTTCTCCGAGCGCAAAATATTGCCTGGAAACTAAGACTCCCTTTGATTTATCTGGTTGATTCTTCGGGAGTTTTTCTCCCTCTGCAAGATGAAATTTTCCCCGATCAAGATGATTTTGGAAGGATATTTCGGAACAACAGCCGCCTTTCAGCTCTTGGCCATCCCCAATTTAGCGCCATCATGGGGGAATGCATTGCAGGAGGGGCCTATTTACCTGTCCTTTCAGACATTCTCCTGATGACCGAGGGGAGCGGTCTTTTTATCGCTGGACCCTCTCTTGTTGAGGCAGCTATTGGGCAAAAAGTCAGTGCTGAGGCTTTAGGTGGTGCAAAACTCCATGCTGAAAAAAGTGGAACCGTCGATATGGTTTTACCCAATGATCCAGCTTGCCTCGAAAGATTGCGATTTTTAGCTGATCTACTCCCTGAACGGTACAATTTCCTCTCTAAAGAAGAACCTTTGGAAGAGAAGATGCTCGCTTTTCCTCATCAATCGGAATATGAGATGCGAGATCTGATCACTCTAGTATTGGATAAGGGTTCCTTTGAAGAATTCCGCCCTGATTGGGGCAAAAGCCTTGTCACCATTTTCGGAAAAATCGGCGGCATTCCGATTGGGGTCGTCGCCAACCAAAAAAGCCGCACGGAAAATGGGAAAGGTGAAGTGGAAATGGGAGGGGTTATCTACCCTGAAGGTGCTCTTAAAGCAGCTCGATTTGTGATGGAATGCAACCAACTCAAAATCCCTCTTGTTTTCATACAGGATGTTTCTGGATTTATGGTCGGCAAAGGGGCAGAAGAGGCGGGGATCATCCGCGCGGGAGCAAAGCTTGTCAATGCTGTCAGCAACTCCGTTGTTCCTAAATGGACCATTTTGGTCGGTAATTCTTTTGGCGCAGGCCACTATGCCTTAGCAGGGAAAGCCTACGACCCTGACCTCATTTTAGCATGGCCAAACGCTCGCTATGCCGTCATGGGAGGTGAGCAAGCGGCCCTGACCCTTTCCAAAATTGACCCTAAGCTAGGGGAAGGGATCCGAGAGCTCTACCAAAAAGAAATCGACATCCGTTATGGAGCCGCGAGAGGCTGGGTGGATGAAATTATCGATCCAAGAGCCACAAGAAACTGGCTTAAAAACCTTCTTCAGCTATCTCTTCGTCGACCTTTCCAAGAGCTACCGTTTCAAATGGGCGTGTTACAAGCATGAGCCTTATCATCGGTAATGGATGTGGATTTTGGGGAGATGATCCTACGGCTCCCGAAAAACTTGCCCCTTATTGCGATGTTCTCACTCTCGATTACTTATCGGAACTTTCCCTTTCAATTTTGGCTGCTCAAAGAGAAAAAAACCCCAACCTCGGCTATGCCAAAGATTGTCTAGATGTCATAGCCAGCCTGATTCCTCATTGGAAAAAGAAGAAATTCCTCCTCGTCACAAACGGCGGCGGATTTAATCCTCTGGGGCTTGCTCAGAAAGCCAAGGAGCTTTTGGGCGATTTTCCTCTAAAAGTGGCTATTGTCACAGGTGACGATGTCCTCCCCTTCATGAAAGAGGGTCGCCCCCTTTTTACGGCACATGCCTATCTTGGAGCGGAACCGATTGCTGAAGCTATTCGGCAAGGGGCCGATCTTGTAATCACAGGAAGAGTGGCCGACCCCTCTTTGACACTTGGCCCCCTCATCGCCCATTTTGGTTGGACCTCTTTTGATCTCCTTGCTCAAGGCACTCTTGCTGGCCACTTAATCGAATGCGGAACGCAGGTGACGGGGGGATTAAGAGAAGATTGGACAACTCTGCCTGATCTCCCTTTGATCGGGTATCCGTTAGTAGAAGTATTTTCAGATGGAAAATTCATTATCACTAAGCCTATAGGAACAGGCGGAAAAGTGGACCGACTGAGTGTTGCTTTGCAAATGGTCTACGAAATTGGGGATCCCTCTCAATATCTTTCTCCCGATGTAACGGCAAATTTTTTGCCTGTCCAACTAAGAGAAGTGGGCCCCGATCGAGTGGAGGTGACAGGAGCAAAGGGCTCTCCTCCCCCAAAAACGTTGAAAGTGAGTGGAACTTACCGCGCTGGTTTTTTTGCTCAAGGTCAGCTGGCCCTCTATGGAGGCGACGTGAAGGCTAAGGGGGAAAAAATTGCAGAGACGCTCCTCAAAAAATTAAAAAGGGAGGGCTATACTTTTGATAAAGTCGATGTTTCCCTTACTGGATTCGGTGGGATTGGACCTTTGACAGAAGACCCCAAAAATTTACGGGAAACAATTCTCAGAATCGCAGTTCGTGGCGACAATAAAAAAGGCCTCGAGGCTTTTTGCCGTTCCTTCGCCCCTTTTGTGACTGGAGGCCCCACTGGTGTCACCGGTTATACAAATCCCCGGGGTGACATCCGTCCCCTCTTTGGTTTTTGCCCCTGTTTCATTGAACGGGAAAAGGTCCATCCGGAGGTGAAATGGATTTGAGAAAAATTGCTGATGCCCGAAGTGGCGACAAAGGGAGCCATGTCAACATAGGGTTGATTGCTAAAACAGAAGAGGGTTATGAGTGGATGGTACGAGAGTTGACCGAAGAAAAAATCAGCCGCTATTTTTCTGTTTCGAAAGTCACTCGCTACCTATGGCCAAACCTAAGAGCGATCAATTTTGTGCTAATAGATGCTTTGGGCGAGGGTGGGGGATTAAACCTTCGTATGGATTCTCAAGGTAAAACTTTCGGTGAGGCCCTCTTAGAGATGGAGATATCTGATGTCAGTCTACATTGAACACCGCTATCCCGATGTGCCGGTCATTATTTTAAATCGCCCCGAAAGGAGAAATTCCCTCTCTGTCGACCTCATGGCAGAGCTTAAAAGGCAGTTAGTGGAGTGTGCAGATTCAGAAAAGATTCGAGGTGTTATCCTCGAAGGAAAAGGCAAAGATTTTTCTACAGGCTTAGATCTAAAAGATGCCACCTCTGATGAAATGGTTGAAAAAGGAGCTGTGCTTTTACGGGAACTTTTCCTCCTTCTAGCCACTTATCCTAAACCTTTAATTACCTCCATTCGAGGTTGCGCCATCGCAGGGGGTTTTGGCATTGCGGCTCTCGGAGATCTTGTCATTGCTTCTAAAGAGGCTGTTTTTCAATTGCCCGAAGTTCATCGAGGGCTTGTTCCTGCCATCCTTTTGACAACATTAAAAAGAAGGCTTCCCCTTTCTCTTCTCCGATCCATGAGCCTTTTTGGACTCACCCTTACAGCAGAAGAAGCTCATCATCAAGGGATTGTTCATCTTCTAGTTGATGAAAAGGATCGGACTTCAAGGTTAAACGATGTGGTTTCCCATATCCGGAAGGGGGCTCCAGGAGCACAATTTCACACAAAAACACTTCTAGATCGATTGGAAGGCATTCATATCTCAGAAGAGCTCTTCTTTGCAGAAGGGCTTTATCGTAAAGCGCGCGATTCGGATGAAGCCCGAGAGGGTATTGCCTCCTTCTTTGAAAAAAGAAATCCAAGCTGGATGCAACATAAGTGAAAATCACCTCTTTAGAAGGGAATCGGCATGCCCTTGATGGGGGATCGATGTTTGGTCATGTGCCTAAAGCCCTTTGGTCACGCTGGATTAAAAGCGACGAAAATAACCGCGCCGAACTTGCCTCGCGCGCTCTTTTAATTGAAGATGACAAAGGGGATCTTTATCTCTTTGATGGGACAATTGGAACAAGCCTCCCCCCTAAAGAAAGAGAACGTTATTGCGTCGTTGGAGAAGAAAATCAACTTCTTTTATCTCTTGCGAGCAATGGAGTTAAACCAAAAGATATTAGAGGCATTGTTCTCTCTCACCTCCATTTCGATCATGTGGGAGGGGTTCTAAATAGAGATGAGAAAGGCCTTTCTCTCCTTTTCCCTCATGCCACCCATTACATATCTGTCTCTCATTTCGAAAGGGCCAAAGCACCAAAACCGAGAGATCGCGCCTCTTTCATTTCCGATCTCCCCCCCCTTCTGGAGTCCTCAGGAAAGTTAAAATTGTTACAAAAAGATGATCGACTTCCCTTCCCAAGTGAATTGTTTCTTTCTGAGGGTCACACCCTGGGCCTTCTTATTGTCATGCTTTATGCACCAGGCTTAATTGCTCTACCTACAGATCTCATCCCTGGCGTTCCCTGGATTAACCTTCCTGTTAACACAGGATTCGATCGTTTCCCCGAGCAGAGCGTTATTGAAAAGGAGGCTCTTTTGAAACGCGTTGTAAAAGAGGATGGATTATTGTTTCTTACACATGATCCATTGCAAGCCTTTATAGGCATCTCGTTTGAAAATTCCCGCTTCTCCCAAAAATAAGCAGGATATAAGATGCATGCAATTTGATAAAAATAGTTTTTTTATTCTTAGCGACACTTTTTCCTTGCCAACTCTACAAAAAATAGTGACAAAAATAAAAAGAACCCTCTCCTCATGTTCTCATGGTCCACCTATCAACTCAGGCGCTAAAGTGCTTCTAAGCTCTTACTACCCTATACTTTTAACTCTGGCGCTAACTCTTTGCAGCGGTTGCGTCTATGGGGAAGCCCCTGCTATTAGTTCTGATTTATCCTCCCTTGGTAATAAGTTCCTGGATCAGTTTTTGATCAATCATTTGAAAAATAAAAATGTTGCTTTTTTTCAGAATACTGGTAATGCGGGAGATGCCTTAATCTGGTACGGCACACTTTGTTTATTCAAAAAACTAGGCATCTCTTGCACTCCTTATTCCGTAGCCATTAAAAATCATCCATCAATCCCCATTGATGTGATCGTGTATAGCGGAGGTGGAAACCTTGTCCCTTATTACCATCATTGTTTTCAATTTTTACAAGATGTCATGGGAAGGGGGATACCAGTGATCGTCCTGCCTCACACGATTCAAGGACATCAAAGCTTGTTAAGTCAACTTCGACCGAATGTCACCCTTCTTTGTCGTGAGAAAATGTCTTATCACTACTGCAAAAAGATCGTTCCTTATAAAGAAAACGTTTTTTTGGCCTGCGATCTCGCTTTTTTTGCTGACCTCACACCTTTTACCCCATCGAAAAAGGAAGAAGAGGCACCTCCTAAAAACCTTTTCGCTTTCCGTTTAGATTGTGAAATCAACAAGCTGAGAGAGGGAATTCCATTGCCCAGCACCAATCAAGACATCTCTTCTTACGGATCTCTCACAGATACAACTTCTGATGATGAAAACTTTGCAGTCGTAGAAAGATTTATAAAAACTATCGATGCCTACGATGTCGTTTGGACAGATAGGCTTCACGTAGGAATTGCCGCCTTTTTACTTGGTAAGAAGGTCCATTTATTTGATAATTCATATGGAAAAACACGAGCTGTTTTCGCGAGCACTATTAAACCTTTAGATCATCACCATCGCGTTATTTTCCATGACGATTGGAAAATCGTTGCCCAAATGACTAAGCCCTAAATCTATGTTTTTTTTAAAGTATCTAGTTCTTCTTTTTTTTCCGCTGACCCTCTCTGCTTTATTGCCCTTAATCGAATCTAAAACGATCGAGAACAACCTGGTTCGCTTTCATTTGTCTCGTGAATTCTCCCAAAAATACGTAAACGAAGAATTCTATGTATCTTACCCAAAGGAAGTCGATGTTCCTAACCTTCCTTCATCGATTGTAGAGGCGCCTCTTATCTCCTATACCATCGCTATCATCTGGTTTTCTGGAGAGGAATACACAATTGATGAGATGGATGAAGACCTCTACTACTCTCTCAAAAAGGTAAAAGAGTTTTTCAAGCGATATTTCTGCAATACCTCATGGAATGGAGAGCTGAAACCAAAACGCCTTGTAAAAAATATCCTTTCTAAAAAGGGGTCTCGACCCGGGATGTTGTACACAGCAGGACTTGATTCAACAACAACCCTTTGTCGCCATTTTGATGAAAATCCTGTTCTGATCTCGTTTAATGACCCCAATGAAATTGCTGCCGATTTTGCTAAAAATAACAATTTTGATTTCTATACGATTTACGTCAATCATGAGCAATTTCTGAAGAGAAACTATCTCAATTCACTCTCGTGCGATATCGATGATTGGCTCTGGGACACTAGCCTAGGATTAGGTTGGATAGAGATAGCCACTCCCTTTTTATATGCTATGGGACTTCCCACCTTCTATATCGGATCAGACAATCATTGGCGCGCAAACACCTTTCCTGATGGAAAAGTGATGCATAGAGCTTGTTGCCCCCTGATTGATGAAAATGTCTCCCCTATGGGTCTTCAAGTTAAACATGATCCATTCGACATGACTAGGGTAGATAAAGTGAAGTATATCTCTGCTTTCTGTCGAAACAGGCATCTACCCAAGCCTAAACTGACAGTTTGTTGGCAGCAAAAAATCCCTGGTCAAGCGACTCTAAATTGCCATCAATGTGAGAAATGCTTTAGGACGATGTTGAATATTGTTGCAACCGGAGAGGATCCGAGAGATTACGGGTTTACTCTCTCTCCGAAAGAATTGTTCCCCAGGTTTCGCTCTTTTATAACAAATTTTAAAATGAAAACCCGAGTCATCTATACTTTATTCCGGGATATCCAAGAGCATATCAAAAAAAATATCCGTAAGCTCCCCAATGACTATCGCCCCTTTTACAAATGGTTTATCTCCCTCGATCTATGGAAAATGGTAGAAGAAGCCCCTCGGCCTAATCGTCCCACTCCCTTCAATTGGGAAGATTACCGCGACCTTTACCCAGAAATGCCTCCCAACGCAAGCTTGTCATAAATCTTATGGGTTATTAGTGACTAAATCGACGAGAACGGCGTCGTTCGGCGGAATGGTACTCAGTTTTTGGTGGTTGCTAGGACAAAAATCGTTGTGGGACCCTCCAAGAGGATGACCCCAATGATTAAAAAAAATTAATTGATCTAGGAGTTTTGGCGTTTTCCAACAGCACAGGTTTAATTTCTTTTAAAAAATTGGAAATAAAGGCGTCGGACAGGGAAACAGGTGCGTTGACGGTTGCCGTATAGAAGGCGTTAAAAATAGCATCAACCTTTTCTAGAAAATCAAAAGCTTCCTGCAGATCAGCGATATCTTTGCAAAATTGGAACCGCTTGTAAGAACCTTCACGGAGAGTCTGTAAACTAGTTTGCAATCTTTTAATTTGATCGGGATTCCCTTCCAGCCTATCTGCAATGCTATTAAAGTCATCAAAAGGGGGAGTTTGAGCAGCAAAAAGAAAGGTCGATTTTGCAGCGTTTAATAGAGCAGCATCAAGAGTTTCTAGAAAACTTTCAAATTTACTCTTCTCTTTGGCGCTGGGAGCCTCGATGTGTACAATGGATTCGCTAAAGGCATAGGCAGAAAGAGAATAAGGATCTACCCCTTGAATAATATCACTAACAAAGCCTACAAGCTCCTTTCTTTTGCTCATGACTGTTTGCCACCGATTAACATTTAAACGGTCATTAGGGGGGCAAAATTCGAGACCTTGGATATCAACGATAAATTTTCCCGATAAGATCGCATCATCCACATACGCAGAGAATTTTTGTTTGTTAGCATATGGCGTTCGGGGTGTATTTGCTAAGGGAGAAACAAGATCAGGGTAAAAGGAAGAAGGTCTAGCACTTGTATCGACAGAAAGAGGAACTCTTGGATGCTGAGAATTTCTATGTGACTTGGAGATCTCTCCAAAAACATCTTTGACCAACCGGTTGACTCTATTATAGCTAACCTCCCAAGGTTGCTCAGGATCAATTTCAACGTTATCCAACCGTTGGAGATGGACAAAAACCCTTTTATTAAAATTATCCCACTCCTCTTCCATCTTTCTAATGAGATCTACAGGAGAATTGTCAGCTGAATCCTCTTGGATCCTTACCCAAAAGAATTGGAGTGCAAGTTTAGAATAACTTGTTTCAAAATCCGTTAGTTTTTCTATAAATGTCGCTTTGTCTTGCTGAGCTCTTCGAGTTTGATCAGTATTTTCAGCTTTTCGAATCAAAGGGGAAAATAATTTATCTGCTACTAGCTTAACTCTAGCCTGGACCCTTTCTACAGCCTCTCTTGAAAATGTTCGGTAAACATTAATAATTTTTGCCTGTAACTGATCGCTCAGGGCAGTTAAAGGTTGAACAAGACGTTCGTCTTCGAGATAAAGGGGAACCCAACCATTTAGAAATTGGTTTAGTACAGAAGTTAATTCTCTTACAGCATTAATATTTATTCGTTGATTCGAAATAAGCTGTGGAAACTCAAGCCCTCGCACATATTTTTGTAAAACATGTAAATTTTCTACCCGAAGACTTTGGGCCTGCTGAAATTGTCTTTTAGAAACATTGTCCAAAACGCCCGCTTCTCTGACATTCAAATTAATTCCGTCAATGTTAATTCCAAGAAGTTTTAAACAACGCAAACCTCTATTAAGAGCTTTTTCTCCCTCCTTTGTTGTCCAAAACCCAACAAAGTCAGACCAAGAAATTTTTGTTTGAGAAGAGGTAAAGCAACTATTAGAAGAAAAGGCAGCCATAATTTAAAAATTGGGTAAAAAAAAATAAACGAAAATATTTTTAAATTTTAAGTATGTTTTAAATTTAACGCAAATGGTGAGCTCCCTACGAATGAAGGACCAAAATAGCTTAACCCCTTGTACTTTAAAGGAGTGCCTTAAGCACAGCCTTTTTTTATCCTTCATTTCAAATTAAAACTAATGTTGTCCAATAGGAGGTGGCATGAAATAGAGAGGTGGAAAATGGCAGCTGTAGCACCCCGTCCAACAGGTGGTTCCGGTCAACCTATTCGGCAGAACGAAGCCGAAAGGATCGTGAGTGCCTGGTTCCATTTTGTCAAAAAAATTGGTGATGAAAAGAGCGCCCTAAAGGAGCTTGTTCCTGACAATCAAAAGACCGTAATAGAGGCGATAAGGATAATGCGAGATGAGCTTTTTGAAAATAAGACCTACTTAAGCTCACCCTTAGGCGCTCCATTAGGAGATAGAGCGTCAAAACTTATTGAGGTTTTGGATAGAAATGGAAAATTCACTCCGCAAGAACTCACTAAAAAACGGGTCGAGAAGAGCTTTAGAGCGATCGTTGAACCTAAACCCACACTTGGCAACCGTCTAAGGGAAACGATTGGGAAAATAAAGGGAGCTCTTCCTTCCCCCCAAGAACCCATAACTGCAGCAGAAACAGGTTCTACTAGCCTAAAAATTGAAGCCGACGAGTTAAAGATCATTGAGGATTGCCGTTTTCTTGTTTTTAAAGGGAAAGCTCTCGCGAATGATTTAAATCTGGCTGAGAATCCCCAAGCAGTAGACAACATCATCTTCGACTATTTTACAAATCCACGCTATGAATCGGTTGAAGGGGATCCCAATCTATCTTATCAAAACTTCAAACGTCTTCTTCTTGATGTGCATGAAAGGATTGAGACAATCAAAGAAGGGGTCGAAGAAGACCCCCAAAAAACGGAAGAAGTGATGATCGACCAATTAGCAGATCAACTTGCTGAACCTTTTTTTGGAAAGGCTAAATATCCTGAAGAGAGAGCTGCTCAAGTAGAGGCTGTCAAACAAATCCTCTATTACCGCTTGGCCATCGGAAGGTAAGTCGAGATCACCCTAGCGCTTTTGTGAGCGCTTCTCGAAGAGGGGCGGGAATTTCTTGTTTCTTTCGACTTTTAGCATCGAGGCATACCTGAACGACTTCCCCTTTCCCCACAATTTCATGCTTTCTGAATATCGTGAAGGAAAGGGCAATGCTTGTTGTCCCTAAATGCTTAAGAGCTGTCTGAATTTCTAAATGATCCCCTATCTCAAGCGGCTTTAAGAAATCAGCTTCAGCATGAACAATGACAAAAACGATAGGAGAAGTCGTGAAAAGGATTTTAAACGGGAAACCGATCTTTCCAAAAAGAATCTCTACCGCTTCGTGGAAAAATCTAAATTGACTTCCAAAAAAAATGACCCCAGCGCAATCGGTGTCATACATCCTTACATGGTGCTCTGTCCTCATAGAGGCTAGTGTATAAAATTTTCTTGGAAAGATCGACCATAATCTTCGATGACCTTCAAATAGCTGCTCCCCTCATATAGGGTATGCTCGGTCGAAAAGGGCTTAAATTCCCCGATAAAAGAGACATAGGGATAACTTCCCCCTATAGCGCGAATGAAGTGCCAAGGATCCAAAACACCAATAGCATCCCGTTTGCTGATATAATTCATGACACTTCCAAATCCAACGGGATGGATAATAGTTGCAGGTCCTAAAGCAACGACATGCACCATGCTAAGTTCTTCAGGTTTCATAAGAGCGGCTGCCGCGTAAGTCTCAGTCGCTCCGATACTATGGGCAAAATGGAGAATGGCCCCCCCCGACTCAACGCCCCCCATCTCTTCGATTAGCCGCTTCCAAAGATTCGAAAGCTCAACAGCTCTTTCTGAAAGAACCCCCACCTTGGAAAAAAAAGCTTTGAACATGTCCTCTGTCCACCCTTCTGAATTCCAAAAAACAAAGTGAACATTGACCCCTCCATGCATGCGGGAAATATTCTCCATCACATTGAGACAGTCCATGCGATGGTTAAGAATACCGTTAATGGCAGAGACCCTGACCTGATGAGAAACTTCTCCCTCTCCAACGTAACCTACCTCTAAAACCTGGCGATCGAGCCCCCAAGAGATAAGTCTTTCATCGTCTAATAAGGGAGAAAGAGGCCCTGCTTTTCCGGCCATTAAAACGAAGGGAAGAAAAAGAACGAAGAAAGCTAAGTATCTGAACATCAAGACTCCTGATAGAAGTCACGATTTTAGCAAACTTTAGCGTTTGCCTAAAATATTCGTGTTGAACCAATGGGCAATCGCAGGCCATGGACCTTGATCTTGCAGATTCTCAAAGAGGTCATTGACTTCGGGTCTCAGATTCTGAGGTTCATGACTCTCTATGGAATTGAAGGGAGCTGGCAACTTTGGAGATTGATACCCCTCTCTTCCTGTCATTTCCTCTACTACAACATCTAAGACTTCTCGGTAGATCTTCATGAAGTTAGTGGATAGAACAGTTAATACAAAGAGATCGGTGATCAAACTTAAACTGAAGGCCAGTAAGGGATTTAATCTAACCCCCAAAGCAATCAATGCTTTTCCAGCTAAAAATTTGGTAGCAAATTGGGTAATATCATAGAGAACGACTCCGGCAAATGCTGAAAAAGTGGCCAAACTGACATGGGCGAGAACAGCGTTGAGATCCTTATGTTCTCTTGCTTTATGAACATTTTTTATCCACTCTGGGCTTGAACGGACACAATTGATGGCCCATAGGGGAAGCGCTAAATAACTAATAGCGTGCATACATTCTCCGAAAAAACAAAAATGTTAACCTTTTTTGATTAATTTTTTTTAAATTTTT
>JAGVKY010000093.1 GCA_020050175.1 Parachlamydiales bacterium | reverse complement strand
TGTTACCGAAAATATGGACATAACGAAGGGGATGAACCTGCCTTTACGCAGCCGGTAGAATATCAAGTGATCCGCAATCGACCAAGCGTCAGGGAGCTCTATCGAGACCAGCTCATCCAAGAGGGCTATTTAGAAAAAACCATTGCAGAAGCGGGGGAAGAGGCTTTTAAAAAGAGTTTGCGGGCAGCTTTAGATGCTCCTTTAGGCAATGAAGAAAATCATCATCAGAGGGAAGAAAATAGAGTTTCTTCTTTAAAAGTCCTTTCCAAAGAAGATCTCAAAGAAACTGCGAAAAAAGCCACTGACCTTCCCGCCGAATTTAAAACACATCCGAAAATTCAACAGCTCTACAAACAACGCCTGGAAGCAGTTTTAAACGATCAGCCTCTCGATTGGGGAACTGTCGAAATGTTGACTTATGCCTCTCTTTTGAGAGAAGAAATAGGTGTAAGGATCACTGGACAAGATGTGGGGAGGGGGACATTTTCACACAGACAGCTCCGCTTAATCGATCAGACGGACGGAAAAGCCTATATCCCCCTTCAACATCTTTTTAAGGGGCAACCCCCTTTTGATATTTACAATTCCCCACTCAACGAATTTGCCTCTGTTGGATTTGAATTTGGCTATAGTGTGGCATCACCTAAAAAACTTGTGATTTGGGAAGCGCAGTACGGCGACTTTGCCAACGGCGCTCAAGTGATGTTTGACCAGTATCTCTCTTCGTCTGAAGTTAAATGGGGGCAAAAGTCTTCCATTGTCCTCTTTCTTCCCCATGGCATGGAGGGGCAAGGCCCTGAGCATTCTTCGGGTCGCCTGGAACGATTTTTAACTCTTGCAGCAGAGGATAATTTTCGGGTGACTTATCCCACTCTTCCGGCCCAACTTTATCATTTATTGCGCGAGCAGGCTCTCTTAAAGAAACCTCTAATTGTGATGACGCCTAAGGAGCTGCTTCGCCACCCAAAAGCCGTCAGCAGGCTAGAAGATTTGTCCCAAGGTCATTTCCAAAAGGTGATCTTAGATCCTCCTAAAGGGGCTGTCCATACACTCGTCTTCCTTTCTGGCCATTTTTTTATAAAATTTGAACCTAGAGAGGGTTTTGCTTTTGCCAGATTGGAACAGCTCTACCCCTTTCCTAAAAAGGAGATTGAAGAGGTGATGAAGCAGTTTCCAAATCTAAAGAGCACTGTCTGGTGTCAAGAAGAACCAAAAAATATGGGGGCCTGGAATTTTATCAAAGAGGAGATGCCAGAGGCGATTTACGTTGGACGGGAGAGAAGAGCATCTCCTGCTTGCGGAGCGCATCAACTACATGAGATAGAAGAAGAGACGATTCTTAATAAGCTGTGGAGCCTCAAGTGAAAGAAATTAAAGTCCCTTCGATGGGTGAATCGATCAGTCAGGCAACTGTCATAACCCTCCTCAAAAAAGAGGGAGATCTAGTGCGAGCCGACGAAGAAATTCTAGAGCTTGAAACTGACAAGGTCAACCAAGTGATCTTCTCCCCCGATGCAGGAACGATCCATTATTTAGTGCACGTTGGCGATGTAGTGACAGAGGGGCAGCCTCTCGCTGCTTTGACAGAAGGTCATGCTGAATCGGCTCCAAAAGCCCAACCTAAAGAGATAGAGCCAGCACAGAAAGTCACCCCTCCAAAAATGGACTCCCCGAAAGTTGAGGCTGCTAAAGAAAATCCTCTTGAGGTAAGAAAAAAACTGCCACGCATCCGCCAAGTCATTGCAGAAAGGATGTTAGAGGCTGTCAAAACAAGCGCTATGCTCACCACTTTCAATGAAGTCGATATGAGTCAGGTGATGACGGCAAGAGAGCAGTACAAAAAAAGTTTTGAGGAAAAGCATGGAGTTAAGCTCGGGTTTATGTCTTTTTTCGTCAAAGCTGTCGTCTCTGCATTGAAGGCCTTTCCGCAAGTTAATTCTTTTATTGAAAAAGATGAGATGGTCGAGCGGTTAACTTACGATATTGGGGTTGCAGTTAGTACCGATAGGGGACTTGTTGTGCCTGTAATCCGTGGGTGCGATAAGCTTTCTTTTGGTGATATTGAAAAAAAGATTGCCGCTTTGGCGGAAGCTGCTAGAAAAGGGGGGCTGACTCCTGATGATCTAAAAGGGGGGAGCTTTACCATCACCAATGGAGGTGTTTTTGGCTCGATGCTATCAACGCCTATTTTAAATCCGCCCCAAGCTGCCATCCTAGGCCTCCACAAAATTACCAAACGGCCCGTCGTCATAGACGATCAGATTGTCATTCGGCCGATCATGTACCTAGCCTTAAGTTACGACCATCGGGTCATTGATGGTCGGGAAGCAGTCTCTTTTCTGCTCCATGTGAAACAAGAGATAGAAGACCCAAGTCGTCTTTTGTTAAATATTTAGATAGTTTTTTGATTATATAATTTCTTTTTGTATACAATTGGCCCTGGTTTTTTATATGGCTAATCTTAATATACACAGGGGGGTTTATCCTCTTACTTTTGTTGGGCTTATACAATCAGTAGGACGCTTAAGCTGCCATATTATAACTACCGTCAACAACATATCAGAAGCCCTTTTGGCATTGATTAGAAGGGTGATTGAATCTGTTAGGCAATTTTACCAACCCCTCCTCCAGGCTCCTTTAGAGCATCGCCAAGGGCAGTTTTTAGTCACTCAGAAGGGGCGCGTTTTAGTGCCGCCCAATTGTTCCAAATGGAAACCGCGGCATCTTTCTTTGGAAAAAACAATGACAAAGATGTTCAAGAACATGCATAAAGCGATAAAAGAACATCTACTTAAAGCTAAAAGAGAAGAATTTGAAACATATGCCCCCTACTCGCAAGCACTCCCTACGATGGAGGCCTTAAGGAACATTCAACGGGCTGAACAGGCCATTTATACCTCTTCGAAAGCTCATGACATAGGTGGGAGAAAAAAAATGGAAGATGATTCCTTTTTTCTCGATTCCCCCGCCTCCTTCTTGGCTGGAGTTTTTGATGGGCATGGGGGAAAAAAGGTTGCCGAATTCGCTTGTCGTGAGTTTAAGTTAAAGTTTGCCGACGCTGTAGAAAAAGCTCAAGGCATTGTTCACAGAGCCTTTGAAAATGTATTCGAGGCAATTCAGCAATCAATTATTGCCAAAGATCATCACTGGAAAGGTAAAGGAACAACAGCTGTAGTTTCTTATATCGATAAGGCAACAAATGTGATTTACACCGCTACGCTAGGTGATAGTGAAGCTAAAATCTACCGACCGATTGATGGAGATCTAAAGTCGATTCCACTTAGCGTTGTGAGGGACTGGGGAAGCGAAAAAGATGCTTCACGGGCGGCAATTCATGCCGACAATCCAGATTTATACGACGCGTTTGTCGAAAAAGAAGATTCAAAAGACAATCGAGTCAATCGTCTAAATGTCAGCCGAGCTTTAGGCGATGTCTCCCGCTCTGGAACAAAAGAGAAGCCTCTCGTCATTCACAAACCAAAAATCACAGTCAATATCCTTAAACCAGGAGATACTGTCATCTGGGCATGTGATGGATTATGGGAGGAAGTGCTGGAGAAAGAAATCGTCGATTGCCTCAATCACGGTATCTTGGATCCCGCAAAAGCCCTTGTAAATTACAGGTTAAAAGAAAAAAAAGGTTATGACAATATCTCTGTCATAGCCTTACAAACCCGTTAAGAAAGGATAAGCAGGATCTCGATCCTGCTTATCGCAAAGAAAGTTTAGTAGCCGTGTGAGGTGCCGCAGCCGCAGGCGCTTTTGGCATTAGGATTTGAGATTTTGAAGCCAGCTCCGCGGATTCCATCGACATAATCGATAATCGAGCCGCGAAGACGCTTAGCCGAAGCTTTATCCACATGAATTTCTAGACCATGGGACTGAAAGATCTCGTCCTCTGGAGTTGCTTTTTCTGAATAGTCGAGGATGTATTCAAAACCGCTGCATCCTGCCATCCGGTCGCCAAAACGGAGGCCCCAACCCTCTTTTCCCTCTTCGCGGAGGTATTCGAGGAATTTGGATGCAGCTTTTGGTGTCATTTGGATAGTGTCAAGATTAACCTCTTCTTCTTTTTCTTTAAGGAGAGAGTTGAGGCGGGTGACTAGACGTGTGATCTCATCTGAAGTTTTTCCATGGCCGAGCATTCCACCTTCGAGGGTTTCCCAGGTTGCTGCGTGGCAACCGACGCAATGGAGACCAGCATTCGTGATCTCTTGCGAAAGTTTTTGGGCCTTAAAAGGAAAGAGCGAGAGGATCTCTTCGATTGTCATTTGAGGGTGGATAATCGTTTCTTGGGACATAAATTCTCTCTATTAAAAGGTGATACGGACTGATCCGCATTTAATTTTACATTGGCAGGCCAGCCTTTCGTCAAGGACGCCTGTTCCTAGAAAATCCTCTTCTTCCTCAGTTGGGGAAGTTAGGTTCTCATGTCCCTCTTTTACCTCAATTACACACGTTCCGCAAACACCTTCTGTGCATGCGAAAGGGACACCTGCTTCTTCGCAGATTTCTTGCAGAGGGGCTCCGTCGGGCAGGACGACCTCCTCTTTATTGCGATCAAATATTAACTTAGCCATCGTTCAAAAATTTAAGAAACTATTTATACTACTTTTCTCTTAGTAAAAATGCAATACTCATCACCATGATTCGAGCTCTCCTCTTTGTGGGTCCCCCTGGTTCGGGCAAAGGGACTCAGGCAAAAAAACTAGCCTTTTTGGCTGACCAATACCATCTCTCCTCTGGGGATATTTTTAGGGCGATTCCCAAAGACAGCCCAGAAGGTAAACTCCAAAGTGAGTACCTTTCTAAAGGTCTCCTTGTCCCTGATGAGGTGACCTTGCAAATCTGCCTTACTTACATCGATGGTCTTGAAAAAACCTTCAAGTTTGACCGCAATAAGCAGCTTCTTCTTCTCGACGGTTTTCCTCGTACCAAAAATCAAGCCGAGCTGCTTAAAGGAAAACTTGATATCCAGAAAGTGATCCTCCTTGATGTGCCTCAAGATGAGGTCCTCATCACCCGCCTGGAAAAAAGGGCATTAATCGAGGGACGTGCCGACGACGCTAAACGGGAACTCTTACAAAAAAGATTTGATGTTTACAAGAAACAGACGGCTGAGGTTCTCTCTTCTTACCCAAAAGAGAAAATCCTTCCGATCCACGGCGATCAGACCCCTCTCAAAGTTTTCCACGATATTCTGACAGGTTTATTGCCCTTATTGGGTTAAGGGCCTTGATAAGGCGAAGCCTCTCTTTGTAATCTGTGGTAATAAAAAATAAAAAAATTAATCCACAGAGGACAAAGAGAGGCTTCGCCTACTGAAATTCGGTCTTGATGACACTTTCTTTTCGTGGAAACATGAGAAAGATGCCGAACAAAATTAGGGGGAGGCTGAGCAGCTGTCCAGTCGATAAGTAGGCGCCGTCGAACAATCCATTTTGAGAGTCCTTCCACAATTCAAGGAAGGATCTTCCTCCGAAGACGAGAAGAAAAAAGAGCCCTGAGATAAACCCAGGTTGACGACTCTTGCGGGCAACGAATTTTAGGATAAAGAAAGTCGCAAAATAGAAGATAGCCTCGTAAAGCTGGACCGGATGACGTGCAACGATCTCTCCTCCATCTACTGGATGAAGAAAAGTGATTCCCCAGGGGAGAGACGTTGGACTCCCTAAAATCTCTTGGTTAAAGAAGTTGCCCAAACGGATGAAAGTGGCAGTGATAGCAATGGGGGGTAAAAAGCGATCAAAAAATTCTAGGAAAGATGCCCCTAAAAACTTATCGCGGCAACGGGTCCAAAAAAGGGTAACAGCCATAAAGCCCCCTAGTGTTCCGCCGTGACTGGCAAGTCCAGCTTCCCAAATCCTAAAAATAGAGAGGGGATCGTAGAAGAAATATTCCCGATCGTAGAAAAGAAGATGGATAAAGCGTGCTCCGAAGACGATCAAAACGACGGCAAGCCAAGTGAGCTTGTCTAATAATTTTGTCGCTCTTAACTTGGCAGCAACTTGAGCTTCTCCTTTTTCCATAAAAAGAGACTTCAGTCCTTTCCGGATCAACATCCAAGCGATCCATGCTCCGAGTGCAAAAAGAACACCGTAGAGACGAATCTCTTGACCAGTTGGAAGTTCGAGAAGATTTTTGGGAGGATCCCAAACAAATGACATAAGATACAAAAGCGAAACTCGCCTTATCTAAAAAAAATCGGAGTAGAGGGATTCGAACCCCCGACCTACTGCTCCCAAAGCAGCCGCGCTAGCCAAGCTGCGCTATACTCCGACCGGAGAGAAAACTGTACCACTTATGGCTTTTCACCTCAAGACAAGAGCCTTTTTTAATCCCCTCCAACCCCGTTTATCCTATGTGGTTAAAAGAAAGCTTTTAGGTCGATAAAGAGCGATTCAAAGAGAAACACGATAAAGATGACCAGGAAGGGAACAACGCTATACCACACCTGAGCCTTGGTGTTGCTGTTGAGGTGGCTGCCCCAGAGGCTGCAGAGGGCAACAATCACACTAACTGGGACAGAGAGAACTAAGAAAAGGGTGATATAACTCCAGAAAGACCAGATCGATTTTTCGAAAATCATTTCGACAACTAGGATCCAAACGGGGGAAACGATGATCAAAAAAAGGCACCAGAAGATAGTTGCTAAATGGGCAAAAAAACGGGCTGGTGTGAGCATCATAGATGGAGCTTTTTAAAAACCGATTGAAGGTGGGAGGGAACTTCAGAGACGTTGCTGAGGAGCTCTTTCTGCAATTGTTTAAGGGCGCTCATGACGGTTGAGTGGTCTCTTTGGAACAGATCGCCGATCTTGGTGTAGGGAAGTTTGAGAATTTCGCGGCAAATGTACATGGCCATTTGCCGCGGGAGTAGTAGATCACGGCTTTGCCCCTTCCCCGTCAAATCTTCGATGCGCAGGCCAAAATGTTCAGCAACTGTACTTAAAACTTTGGGTGGTGTCACATGGTGCTTTTCTTCCTCTTGGACTAGATCGGAGAGGTTTTTTTTAAGCCCGAGGGAAGAGAGCCCTTCCAATTGGATTTCATCTCCACCCCGTGTTCTTAAAAGAAGAGTATTTAAAGCTTTGACTAAGGCTTTTGGAGAACTCTGAAATAGGTCGATCAGATAAGAGGAGAGGCGGGGAGGAAGTGAGGCTCCAAGAGCACCCATTTTTCTTTTGAGCACCTCTGGATAATCTTTTTTCTCCAAAGGCTGTAGGGGGACGACGATGCCCCACTCAAAACGGCTAACCAGACGGGGCTCAATATGAGAGAGTTCTTGAGGAGTAAAAGATGAACTTACAACGATTTGCTTTCCCTCGACATGGAGTGTGTTGAATGTGTGAAAAAACTCCTCTTGAGTGGCCGATTTTTTAGAAAAGATATGGACGTCATCGACGAGTAGAATATCGCAAGAGCGATAAGCGTCTCGACAGGCAGCCATATCCGTAGCCCTTAGAGCCGAAACAAGGTGGTCGGTAAACGTTTCTGCATGGGTGTAGAGGACTTTTTTGTTGGCTATTTGCGAAGCTCTTGCGATCGCTTGTAATAGATGGGTTTTTCCTGATCCTGTCGGGCCGACAAGATAGAGAGGGTTGAAACTTCCATCGCCTTGGAGAATCTGGTCAACGACCTTCCGGGCAAGGAGGTTCCCTTTTGTTTCGATGAAAGAGGCAAGGGTTGCCGTTTCATCTAGAGGAAGCGAGGTGTAAGAAAGGGGACGATGGTGAGAGCCTTCTTGAGGCGATCCCACGATTCTTTTAGAACGATTTTGGTTTTGAGCGGGGAGCGGTGTGCCGAGAGCTAAATGGACTCTTACAGGGCGTTCGCTACCGGTAGCTATCCCTTTTGGGATTCTTTTTCGAATATGTTCTTCAAACCAGATGATTTGAAAAGTGTTTTGGGCTTCTAAGTAGAGGTTGCCCGCATCAAAACGGACAACCAAAAGGGGGCGGAGCCATTTTTCAACGGTGTCTCGACCCAGTTCTTTCTCCATGATCCGGAGAAATTCTTCCCAAAGTTTCATCTACACTTTTGTAGCAGTTTTTTTTAAGCGAAGTCTACCTGAAGTCCATAACTGCTGAAGAATCCCCAAGAGCATCGAGGAGAGCCAGTAAATATTCAGCCCAGATGGGAAACTGTAGAACATCACAGTGAATATGATCGACATGAAAGTCATCATCGACCGCTGCTGTCTCTGTTGGTCGGTCATCTTGCTGGGGTCAGAAGGGGCTGGCGAAGAGATCCTTGCTTGCAGCCACATGACGCCTCCTAAGAGGAAGGGGAGAAGGTGAAACTCCGAACCAATTAATGGAATCGAGTAATCCCAGCTAAAGAGTACGTCTGGAGCTGAAAGGTCATCGATCCACCCTGGAATAAAGGAAGCGCCTCTAAGAGCATATGTCGACTTCAAAAGATCAAACATCCCAATCAAAAAGGGCATCTGAATCAAAAGAGGAAGGCATCCTGAGAGAGGATTAATTTTGTGTTCTCTGTAGACCTCCATCATTTTGAGTTGCATCATTTTGGGGTCTTTTTTGTATTTCTCCTGGATGCTAGCAACAATCGGAGAGACCTTCTGCATCGCAGCAGTCGAGCGGGCCGACCAGGCGTTTAATGGCCAAAGGAGAATTCTCAAGACGATGGTGACCGCGATAATCGACAAAAACCAAGATCCAGTGATCCAAAAGGAGCCTTGCATGATCCAAAAAAGGAATTTTGCAAATGGCTCAGAGATAAAAGTGAACCAGCCATGGAAAGATTGGCAAAGAATATAGTCGGGACTTTCGCCTGTGAGATCCTCTTTAAGGTTCGCATCTAAGAGTTTTAGGATAGGTGTCGAGAAAGGTCCAGCGATCACTCTATACTTAGAAGTTCCGCTAGTGGGCTTCAATGGAAGCATCATCAGATATCCAGGGAGGTCCTGGGCTGTCCATTTAGGGAATTCCTTAGCTAAAGCGACAAGTCTAGAGGGGGCTGTGGCACCCGATAAGCGGACGGCGCGCAAACCATTAGCTATTTCTGTTTGTGGATCAACGATAATTCCAAAGAAGCCGTTAGAGTTTGCAATCCAGTCGGGCTGTAGAGAGTTTAGGGTGACTGTATCAGTAGGAAGAGTTGCGTCTTCAACTTGCGCCGAGCCGCTTTTTGTGATCCGGTATTTTAAAACTGGAGCAGGACTACCCGCGATCCATTCGACTTCAGGGACCCCAGTTGTCAACCATAGCCCTTTGGTGTCTCCTTCCATCTTGATTTCAAGTTCAAAAAGATAGGGGAGGGCATCAGCGGCATGGGATAAGCGGAAGGTCTTACGGATTTTTCGCATATCCTGCTCTCCTTCAAACACAATTTCATCTGAAGTGTGGGAGATGACTTTATAGTTTAAGTTAGCAAGTTCAGGGTACTGAGAAACAATCGACAGAGCATAAGTTTCTGGCGATACTTTAGTTTTAATTTTCCCTGAAGGTTCAACTAAATCACGACGGAGAAGGGGGTAATAACCGCCTAGTTTTTGGGGAGCCTCTGTTCCATTAGGAAGAAGAGTTGGGTGTTGAGGGAATAGAGCATTTTTCGGGTCAATCTCAATCATCCGACGGTCGGGATCAGTTGGTTTTACAACACTTTTGAGATAGATCTCGTCAGTTGGTTCACTCTTAGGAGATCTCTTAGGGTGGACCTGAGGAAGTTCCTCTTTACCCTCTTCTACCTTGTCGACTTCCTCTTCAAAAGGGAGGTTGATTTCTACAATCGCCCCGCCAACTTCAGAAAAGACTAGCTGCATGGTGGGGTTTTCAAGAAGATAGAATTTCCCGCTTCCATTACCGTTTGTGGTTCCATTCCCTTTAGTTGAGTTCTCCAGAACTAAAAGAGGAAGAAAAGTTGAAGATTCAGACAGGGGGACCAATTTGTCATTTTCGATAAATCCGACAGGTAGATACCGATTTTTTCCTTTCAAAAAGGCAAGTCCAACAGGAATCCGATCATGATCAAGAGTCGTATAAACGCCATCATCTAAAGTGCCAAGAACTACCTCAAGTGGCAGGTCGGCATCGCCGGTATAGGCTGCTACTTGAACATCATATTGTCCAAAGATAGGAACCGAAAGGGTCGCGATTTTTGCATCGGACGCGCCTGTTGTATAAACAGCCGGAGCAAAGTTCTCTTCTTGTTCACTAGTCACATAGGACAATGGGGAGAACTGCTGGGTTGTGCCTAACTCTCTAGCAAATAGCTTCTTTGGAAGAGTAGGATTTTTTGAGATAGCTAGAACGGCGCCATTCGATTTCCAACCGAAACCGATAAAGTTAGAGGCAGCATCATCGCTATAAAGCTCAACAAGACCGAGCTGGCTTAGGGCCGCTGTTCTTTGAGCAATATCTGCGGCCTGCTCTTTAGCAAGCCGCTCTTTTTTTTGCGTCTCCTCTTTTTTAAGAGCCTGCTGTCTTTCCATATCGTTTTTCGTGAAATAGAGATTCACAAAAAAAAAGGAGAGGCTGACTAGAACAATAAAAAAAAGAGAACGTTTATCCATGCTTGAATCTTAAGAGTAAAATAGTCTTAAGAGGGTAACATAGACGCGTCTCTTTTGGAAGAGCTCTTCGAGGTTATCCTCCCATTTGGCAAGCGAAGTCAGTGCTGGAGGAATCGACCTCTAAGAGAGCGCTTGCTTCAGTGCTTTCTAACGAATACCAATTTTCAGTTGCGGCATCTATGAGAACTGGAATTAATCCACCGAGAACATCCAAAATCACCCAGCCGGCTGCAATTTTAGTGTCGATCACGCAAGTTTTATCAGCAAAGCCTGGCTTTTTGAAGGTGACCATCAGAGGTTGTTTATTAGAACAGTCTAAGGCAAAAGGGGTTCTTCCATGACGTTGACCGTTAATGTAAACATCAGCGCCTTGTGGCTCTGAGTCAAAACAAACAGTAGAATGACTGCCTTTAAAAAGTGTTGCGCACCCTGTCATGCTGATAGCGACAGTCGCTAGTAGTACAAAAGATAAAAGTTTCATCACATCTCTCAATTGAAACAGGAGAGATTTTAATAACTTTTAGATTATCTGGATACTGTGAGATTTAATTTGATATTTTTATTTTTGAATTGTTCTACTAGACGGAGTCTTTCTTTGGTCTCTGTGGTTGAATTTTATTTTTTATTATTACTTCGTCTATTCATTAAATGTTAGGGGCAAAAAATATCACAATTCATTTCCATTATTCTTTACTGCAAGGGGTTCCTTGTTCGAAAGGAAGATAAGCTGAAGCACGGGTTAAATCAGAGAGGATGTCCAAAGATTTCTTATTGCCTTGCTGATCAATGAGAGAACTAATGGCGTTCCCTTTATCATCTTTCTCAAATACAACAGTTAAGTAGTCTTGATTAATGGATTGTTCACAAGGGACAAGCTTAGTACTCGCTGAGATTAAATTGCTTAGGTTTAATTTCAATTTGTTTCCCTCCACATCGTAGAGGACAGGGGTAAAATTGTTTTCGGGGTCGTTTTGTAATTTTATTTTAAGATAGGAGCTTTGAGGCGCCTTGGTATTGACCCTCAGGTACGATCCTCGACAGTTTAGCAAGGTCTCTGAAGCTGCGGTCATGATGTTGTCAAAATTGAATTTTTCTTTAATTCCAAAAGCATCCGTTTGGACGATGGTTAGACCTTCGCTCTTTTCAACTTTTTTGTAGATAGAGCTTGGTTCAAGGATAGGATTTTCCTCTGCAGTAATGTAAATTGTTCGGTCATCGCTTGGGTCGAAAGAACATTTGCGATTTAACTCCGCAGTAGCGGCGATGAGATTGTCCAAATCTAAGGGCTCTTTCCTCCCGTCTAAATGAACGATTGTCAGTTCGAGATCACCTCCATTATTCCTCTCAAAATAAATATCAAAATATTTTCCTGAAGGAATTCTCGAAAAGAAGTTAGAAGGTTGATAATTAATCAAAGAATCGGCTAACGCTGAAAAGATATTGTTTATGATAAATCTTTTCTTTTCTCCTCTATTGTCGATCAAATAGGTGATCAATTTTCCCTTTTCATTATTTTCAGCAATGACATGGATAGGAGTTGTTCGTGTCATAGTGAAATCAGATAATTTTTTGCCCGAGACAAATTCTGTCCCCACACTTACCAATGAAGATAAAGTGAGGGGCTTTATTTGACCGCTGATATCTGTAATTAATGCCTGCAGCGATCCGTTTTTTAATTTAAAAGTAATCCGTGTCGATTGTTGCTTTTCAGCAGCCCTCTCTTGAGCATATTCATTGACCGGCAGAGATAAAATCGAAAAAAACATCAACGAACAGCCTAAGATTGTTGGAGTTAGAAACTTCATCTGTTTTACCTCTAACACGATACAAATTTACATTTACCAGCTTCCAATTATTATTTCATTACATTCTATTTCACTGATTTTATATTTTAATGAGTTTAAGTCTTAGGGAATTGAGGATAACTGAGACAGAACTAAGGCTCATGGCGAAAGCGGCAATCATGGGGTTTAGGAGAAGGCCTGTAGGGGGGTAAAGGAGACCGGCTGCAAGCGGGATACTGATCGCGTTGTAGAAGAAAGCAAAGAATAGATTCTGCCGGATATTTTTCATCACTGCTCGGCTGAGGTGGATGGCTCGGGTAATAGCAAGCAGATCTCCTTTTACAAGGGTAATTTCTGCACTTTCGATAGCGACATCAGTTCCTGTTCCCATGGCAATTCCGACATCGGCAGCTGCTAGTGCCGGCGCATCATTGACCCCATCCCCTGCCATAGCCACTATATTTCTCCCTTTTAGTTTTCTTAATAATTCTAGTTTTTGCGCGGGATTCACTTCTCCATAGAATTCTTTGATTCCGAGGTTTAATGCCACCTTTTCGGTCGTTTGTTTGTTATCCCCCGAAAGAAGGACAAGAGTAATTCCTAATAGTTGGAGCTCCTTGAGAGCTTGTGGGGTTGATTTCTTGATAGGGTCGGCAAAAGTAAATTGGGCAACCTCCTTGCCCTCTATGGTCATCGAAACACCTAGGTTCGATTTGCCAATCGCAATTTTTTTATGATCAACGACACCTGTGACTCCGCTGCCAGGGATAGATTTAAACTCTTCGACTTTCGGAAGAGGGCCATTGTAAGCTGCGACTATCGCTTTACCTAGGGGATGTTCACTATTTTGTTCTAAGGCTGCCGCCAGACACAAAATTTCTTTGGAGGGGATATCCAGAAGTTTTGGTTTTCCTTCGGTTAATGTCCCGGTTTTATCAATGACAATCGTTTTAACTTTTTCAAGTTTCTCTAAAGCTTCTGCATTTTTTATGAGTACACCCACTTCAGCACCTCTTCCCATCCCCACCA
>JAGVKY010000052.1 GCA_020050175.1 Parachlamydiales bacterium | reverse complement strand
TACTCGGGCAATTTCCCCTATAAAGAAAGGATCCAAAAGGAGATTCAAAAGATTTTTATCTTTTAGAAAAGCCGCTTTGATATTCCCCAGAAAACGGCTTCTGATAATGCAGCCTCCGCGCCACATTAAAGCAACTCCCCCAAAGTTAAGATTCCAATGGTAGACAGACGAGGCTGAGCGCATCATCATAAATCCTTGTGCATAGCTCACAATCTTAGACCCATAAAGAGCGTCTCGAATGGCATCAATATGAAGCTTACCCTTTGGAAGCTTCTTTTTTGGATAATAACCGGCAACTTTAGTTCTTTCTTCTTTCATGGAGGAAAGGGAACGGGCGAAGACCGCTTCAGAAATAAGGGTAAGAGGGATTCCAAGCTCAAGAGCTTGCATAACTGTCCACATGCCAGTTCCTTTTTGCCCTGCGGCATCAAGAATTTTATCAATTTTTGGAGTTCCATCAGCCTCGGTTGCTTTTAGAATCTCACTCGTGATCTCGATCAGATAACTATCCAGCTCTCCTTTGTTCCATTCGGCAAAAACTTTTTGGATTTCAGGAACGGAGAGACCATACCCTTCTCTCAAAATATCATAAGACTCGCAAATGAGCTGCATGTCTCCATATTCGATCCCATTGTGGACCATTTTGACAAAATGGCCAGCTCCTCCCTCTCCCACCCAATCGCAACAGGGCTCGCCATCAACTTTTGCTGCAATGGCCTGAAAGATAGGACGGACAGCCTCCCAACCCTCTTTATTTCCACCCGGCATGATCGAAGGTCCATGACGGGCTCCCTCTTCCCCGCCCGAAATCCCAACGCCAAGGAAGGCAATCCCTTCTTTTTTCAAATATTCGACCCGTCTTTCTGTGTCGGTAAAGAGGCTGTTGCCCCCATCGATAATGATATCCCCCTTATCTAACAGAGGAAGAAGCTGATCAATCAGTTGATCCACGGCTCCTCCTGCCTTCACCATTAACATGATGCGACGAGGGCGTTTTAACGAATTAACAAAGTCGCTGAGATTGTGGTTTCCGATAACTTTCTTTCCCTTGCCAGGCCCCTCTATAAAAGCGTCCACTTTGGTCACTGTCCGGTTAAAAACAGAAACTTGAAACCCATGATCACTCATGTTGAGGATAAGATTGTCACCCATCACCCCAAGGCCTATGAGTCCGATATCAGAAAGAGAAGACATATTGATCCCTGCGTTTAAAGGGCGATCATATAAGATGGGCTATTTCTAGGAGAAGGCGTGCCATAATCGGTAAAAAATCCCCTAGCTTACAAACACTTCTTAGGCTGGATGGCATGATTTTTTGCATGTCATCTCTGTTGCAGGCTTTATGGAACTTGCCTTCATAGCCCTAGTCGGTTTTTGTCGTTATGCCTGAGACAAAAAATTCCACTGCTTGATCACTAAATCAGTTCCCAAGGTTATTTTGAAAAGAAATGGATGATCGCTTCTTTGAAAGTATCTAAGCCGTCTCCAGTGAGGGCAGAAATACGAAAAGTGGGGATTTTGAGAGCTTTTGCTTTTTTCTCAAGAGCCTTTACTGGTTTTTCCTCTTCGATCGCATCGGTTTTGTTGATAAGAAGGAAAGAGGGTCGGTCTAGAAGCTCAGGAGAATAATTGGAAAGTTCATCTCGGAGGACTTTAAAATCATCTAGCGGGTCGCGTGCATCAGTTCCTGCTCCATCGACGACAAAAACAATCAATTTCGTTCTGTCAATGTGACGCAAAAATTCAAGACCAAGACCTCGGTTATCACTTGCACCACGGATGATCCCCGGGATATCAGCGACAAAAATGCGGTCATAGACCAGTGTCTCAATAAAACCTAAATTGGGAGTTAGAGTTGTAAAGGGATAAGCCCCTACTTTTGCACGTCCCCTAGCTAAGGCATTGATGAGAGAGGATTTTCCAGCATTTGGAAAACCGACAAGACCAACATCGGCAATGAGTTTAAGCTCTAAATCTACTTCGAGCTCTTCGCCTAAATCACCTTTGGTAAAGGTATGGGGTGCACGGTTGGTAGGGCTCTTAAAATGGTCATTTCCCTTACCCCCTTTACCACCTTTGCATAGGACAATCTCATCTCCCTCTTTCAAGAGTTCAACGATCAATTCTTTGGTAGAAGCGTTACGGATCACTGTCCCGCAAGGAACTTTGATAATCAGGTCTTTTCCACTTCTCCCTTGTTGGAGATTTGGTCCGCCTTGAACGCCATTTTCCCCTTTGAGGATTTTTCGGAAACGGAAGTAGTCGAGAGAATAGAGCTGTGGGTCAGCTCGAAAGATAACGGATCCACCCCTGCCGCCATTGCCGCCTGTAGGACCACCTTTTGGAATATATTTTTCTCGCCGCCAAGCGATGACACCATCGCCACCCTTGCCAGCAGAGAGGTGAAGGGTTACTTCATCCAGAAACACGCTTCACCTCGTAAATATTTTTTCTTATGCCTCAGAGAGGACTGAAACGACAGTCTTCCCACCTGAGCGAAAAGAGACAATGCCGTCGACTAGAGAAAAGAGCGAATCATCTTTAGCGCGGGCGACATTTTTTCCTGGGTGCCATTTTGTTCCCCTTTGTCTAATGAGGATGGAACCTGCAGTGATCAGCTGGCCGGAACCAACTTTAACACCTAAACGCTGCGAGTTTGAATCGCGTCCGTTTTTTGTTGAACCTTGACCTTTCTTATGTGCCATCGAACGAGTCTCTCTTTAAACTTTTGCAATATCAAGCACTTTGACTTGGGAATAGTGCTGGCGGTGTCCAAATGTACGATATTCTTGTTTACGTTTCTTGTATTTCATCGCTTTGAGCTTAGGCCCTTTTACGCTGCCTAAAAGCTCGCCTTTAACGACGAATCCCTTAACAAAGGGAGCTCCGAGATGGGAATCAGATCCATCATGGAGGAAAAGAATTTCTGAAAATTGCACCGCTTGAGGATCGACGTCGCCAAGAAGCTCAACTTCGATCACATCCCCTTTTTTAACGCGGTATTGTTTGCCGCCTGTGGCGATGATGGCGTACATGGGAGTTCTCCTTGTGGGAAAAATATTATGCGATCTTCCGATTGAAATCAACAAACAGGTAGCGTTTTAATTAAGAAGTGCCGACCGTCGTTATCCATCACCCCCTTTCTGAGTTTGAATTCTCCCTTTTACAACAGGAGTTTCCTTACCTTTCTTTCTCCAAGGTGCGGAGCGAGGAAATGGAAGTTTTTTTTGGAGAAAAGATCTCCTTAGAGGAGCTTGATCACACTCCCCTCTTGCGTTGGATCCATCTGCCCACCCCTTCTGCCCAACACCTTCCCCTGGAAGAAATAGAAAAAATGGGGAACATCCTTGTCACCTACTCTCCCGAAGGAGGCATGGAGCATCACGGGGAGTGGGCCATTGCCGCCTACTTGGCATTTGCCAAAGGGTTTTTTAGTTACCGCAATGATAATCCTCTTCTTCCCACCTTATCTATCTCCCATAAAACATGGCTAGAATGTCCAGCCGAAGGGACAAAAGCGCATGCCAATGCTTTTTTTGCAAAAACTCTGGGCCTCCGTGTTCTTGGCATCCGAAGACAGAAGTCATTTTCTCCCCACGTTGATCGAACATACTCCCTAAAAGATTTTCATGCTCTCTTGCCCCATGTCGATATCATCTCGATGTCAACTCTTCCGGAAACTTCCCCCCTCTTTAGGCTAAAAAAAGGAGAGCTTGAGCTGATCAAAAAAGGGGCCATCCTCATTCTTTCTACCGAAGCTAAACGACTAGATCTTGACCTGCTAACTAAAATGGTGGTGGATGGACATTTCCAGGGGGTGGCTATCGACACTAAAGATCCACAACTCCAAAAACGTTTCAAAGATCTAAAAAATCTTCCCAATCTTCTCCTCACACCTGGGATCAGCCTCCTCCCTAAACCGGTAAACGACCCCTCTTTCCCCCTCTTTCGTCACCTTCTTAGAGATTACGCTCACGAAAATTTTGTCGACATGGGCCCCAGACTAGGTGAATAAAACTAAGTTTTGCCTTTAAGCAATTCCGATTCTATTCGAGTTTTAAAACCTTCCCTTCTTTAGGAAAAATCAAAATGCCTTGATCCTCTTGGAAGAACAGCGGAAACTATCGATACTATCCAGCAAGCCATTTTAGGTGCCAAAGAGGCCTCTTACCTCCACTTTGATCGGGACTTGAGAATTCTGCAGACGATCCGCTTTGGCGAGTACCATGTTAACAAAGGAGAGATAGCCTTCGCTCAATCTCTTTAAGAATGCAACCTCGCCACCTTGTCAAACAAGCCTCGCCAACATCTTGATTATCTTTTTTTAAATTAAGTGGACGGTGTTTTTTTCTTTGTCCGAAACAGGGGGCATCGATTATTGTCTTTGTTTTTACCAACTATGGCCCGGTAGCTCAGTCGGTAGAGCAGAGGACTGAAAATCCTTGTGTCGCCAGTTCAATTCTGGCCCTGGCCACATTTCTTTTTCCTAGAAGATAGGAATAAACAAAATCTCCCGCTCAAAATTCCATTCGATTTGTATAAACCCATGGAAACAAGATAAAATTTTTATCGGTTATGCTTGGTCCTTTGCTTAAACCACCCTAAGCAATTAACCAGAAGATATTTTTTAAATTTTTTAGAGGCTTATGGGAGTACGAAAAAATCACTCGCAATATTCCTGCTATCGTTGGCGCAGATATTGAAGCTCTTCTCTACCCCAAATAATCGACGATAATCATCTTTAACAGAAGGTAACAATTGGCGATGGGACAATTCCTGCAGCAGGAAGTGGGGAAGAAAGATATTGAAGCGCTACTCACCTAAAAAGTAACGCCTAAACCACCACCGACCTTAAAACCGTCCAAATTTAGACTTCTCTGTTCAACATGGGTACGGTCGGCAGGATGATGAGAACCAAATCTTTGAAAGAGATATTCAAAGTTGGCATTGATAAACAAACGGTTGGTAAAAAAATAATATAGTCCGGTTTGAATAGTCCCGCCAAAAGAGTTTTTATTAAAATGACGATTCACAAAATGGGACTTGTCATGGATGCTCACAAAATTGTAAGTGGCTCCACCCCCAGCATACAATTGGAGACAAGGCAGCACGCATATTTGATATTGCCCTCCAAATCTGACGGAGGGCATTCGCATCTTTGTTTTGTCTGATAGGCAGGTCGAACGCCCCTTTACCTTCCAATAGCTAAACCCCTGCCAGAGGGTCCAGTTTCCACAAAATGTCTCATCCAGCTGAATTTGATAGTCCGCCCACCCGGTTTGATAAATCTTTCTCACCCTATTTTCGACAGGATAAAAATAGGAGACCCTCCCTTCAAGAGAAAATTCAGGGAATTCCCAAGCAGCAAGAGCGCTGACCCAGCCAACAAGAATGAGCGATAACAATAATTTAATTTTCATATTCATGGAAGAGTGACTGTTTTAGGGCTGCTTTTTAAACCGGAAGCATCAACTGCGATTAATGTGTAGGTAGTAACATTATCTTTTGGCTGATCATGATCCGTATACTTCAGCGGCTTGCTGCGAGGAATTTTTGCTATCAAAACTCCGTTTCGATAGAGCAAGTACTTGACAACTGCCGGGTCTTTGCTGGAACTCCACTGAAGGATATTCACATACTCAGTTTGAGTGACAAATTGGTTTTTGCACTGATGCCCTGTGAAGTGTGGAGAGGCGGTGGGATCTACTGCAATCGTCTGCGTCAGCTCGGCGCTTGGGCCCCCATTAGCCAACATGACTTGACCGCTATATTTTTGAACTGTAGAGGTCCCAGCAGTGTTGGTCACTTCTAAGGAGACTTGATAGGTGCCCGATCGCTTGTAGGTGTGGGTTATCGTTGGTGAGGTCGTCATCACATGCGGACTCCCATCGCCAAAATTCCATTGGTAGCTTGCAATTGTACCTACAGGCGATAACGAGGCAGAGGCATCAAAAAGAACCTCTTCTCCTACTAAATAGCCTCTTGAGGTACTGAAATAGGCAACAGGGGCTTGATCAGGAGTGATCGCAGGATCAGTAGGTGTATTGCCTACCATCTTTTCGACATAGACTCCGTCAGATAAATTTACAATACTAAGACTATTTGCTCCTCCAGCCCCATTGCTGACATAGGCTTGCAGCCCATCAGCAGTCAAAGCTATCCCATTTGGAATTGAAGGGTTAATGGTATTTACCTCGTAAGTTGTCCCCAAAGTTGGATTAGAAGTGTCCAATCCATTGATTGAAGTAATTGTGTTAGAAGAAGTATTCGTTACCCAGGCCGAAGTCTCATCAGCGGTAATGGCAATTTGAGGATAGTAATTAGGTTGTTGTAACGAAAAACCAGAAATTGGGGTCCCTACTTCCTCAAATGTCATGGGATCAAAGAAGAAGACCTCGTTGTTAGCATCATCAGTAACAACGGCTTTCCTGCCATCTGGAGTAATTGCAATAAAAGTTGGGGTTTTTCCTGCAAAAACCTTTGTCACTGTCTCAAAAGTGAGAAGATTGATCTGCGTGATCGATGGTGAAACATAGGGTGTCGGTCCTGCAGAAGTTCCACTATTTGTCACATACGCTAAAATTCCATTGGGGATAATGGCTACACTTGTCGGATTTTCTCCTACAGGCACAATAACAGGGGGATTTATATATTTTAGATCATATATTCCTACGTTATTGCTGCTATAGCCAGCAACAATAATGCTCCCACCAAAGGGAGAAACTCCAAGGATAGGAAACGAAATGTTCGTCAATGGGATTGTGGAGGCAACAGATTCAGTTGCAACATCGATATTGACAATTGTCCCCGCGCCACTGCAGGCGACTGCGGCAGTTTTTCCATCAGGGGTAAACGAAACATCGTTTGGGTTGCTGCCAACGGTGATGGGGATTCCTATCACTTGTGTCTGGACGTCGATAGGATAGGCGTTTTGAGAGTTAAAATCTGGGACGTAGGCGATCCAATCCCCTTGGTAGGTGTAATAGTCGCCAGGACGATTGATAGGCGTCGTCCCATCAGCCAAAGTCACAACTTGAATATCTACGACACCAAAAGAGTTCACAGGTACAACAGCTTGAAGAGTGTTGTCATCAAGGGCTGTAAAGCTGTTGGAGGTCTTATTTCCAAAAATCACTCCGACGGCCCCAGTGAAACCTGAACCTTTGATTGTCACAATATTTCCCCCTGCTATAGGGCCATAAAAGGGGCTAACGCTCGTTACACTAGGTGCAGAAAAAAGGCTTGAGCCAAAAAGGAGGGGGAAGAAAATTGCCACGCAGATAGTCAGAGAGTGCATCGTTGCCTTTGGCTAACAAAATTGAAACTACTCAATGTTTATCATAATGAGGACATTCATTGCTTTAAATTTTTTTTACCTAAAAAATGACTCCCATACCCCCTCCAAATTTGAAACCGGTCAAATTGAGATGACGGCTGCGTATGGGAGAGCGATGGGGGTGTCGATGAAAATCGAATTTTTGATAGAGGCCCTCAATGTTGAGATCAAGGAAGAAGTGATTGCCTATATAGTAATACCAACCTGCCTGCACAATCCCTCCAAAGTTGTTTTTTGCAACATCTAGTGTGCTGTAGCGAAACTCTTCTCGGATTCTTAGCCAATTGTAGGTTCCCCCAATACCTACATACACTTGCAAGCAAGGCGCTAAATAGTATTGAAATTGTCCTCCAAAGCGGGCAGAGGGGAACTGAAGTCTCGTTTTACTTTTAAAATAGTTATGCGATTCGCCATAGGTCTCCCAAAAACTAAATCCCTGCCAGAGGGTCCAGTGATAACAAAAGGTCTCATCTATTTGGAGGAGATAATCGGCCCAGCCGTTTTGATAAACTTTTCGTACTTTTTTGTTGCAGGGAGAGAAGTAGGAGACTCTCCCCTCAACAGAAAAGTCAAGGTCCTCCCAGGCAGATATCGAAGGGCTGAGAAAGAGAGTGACGAGGAACAACCCTATTTTTATTGGATCGCTTTGCTTGACCCTCAGAATGGAGAGAAAAGGCATTCTCATAAAAAGACCTATTTTTCCTCTTTCTCTAGTCGGATCATATCCTTGACAATTTGGACCGCCTCATCGAGCTGGAGGTCATTGATCCCAATGTTTTGAGGCCTTTTAAGAAGGATTCCATCTTCTTCATCGGTATCTTCGTCAGCAACTTTCTTTTTTAGAAATAGCTGGTAGTTTTTGCTATCCTCTATCCGCTTAGAACTATTTTTAATCAGTGTCGGCAGAAGTTTTTTCCATCGGTCGATCGGGTGTTGAAGACCGGGAACGTAATATTTTAAAAACCAGGGTTTTTCATCAGGCTGAATGTCGCTAAGATCATCATTGAATTCGGGCTTTACTTTGTCATTGGTCGATGAGACTTCTTTCAACGTCTTATCCTCTTTCCAGACCATCATCGGTCCAGGAACTACGATGTCTGAGGTCACACCCTTTCTTTCCGGAGTCTTACCTGAAACAGTGTAGTACTTGCCAACCGTCACTTTAAAATAAACAGAGCCTGAATGATCGGTCACCGTTTGGCTCTGAATAGTCCCCTTTCCAAAAGTGTGGTCATCTCCCACAACAATCGCAACACCATAATCTTGCAGTGCCTGTGCCACAATTTCGGCCGCTGAGGCTGTCTCACGAGAGACTAAAATAACAAGGGGGCCATCAAGGGCAATTTTTCCATCAACGTCGCGATAAATTTTTTCCGAACCATCCGAATAGCGGGAAATGACAACAACCCCTTTTGTGATAAATAAACCTGCAACTTTTACCGCTTGAGTGAGATACCCACCGCGATTGTCTCTTAGATCTAAAATCAACCCTTTTAAGGGGGCAATTCGTTCGAGTTGCTCAATAGCTTCTCTCACGTCTGTTTCACTGCTTCCAGCATCCCCATTGTAAAAAGAGTGAAGAGAAATCTCCCCAATAATCCCATCTCCGTAATAGGTATAATCTGTATCTACACGAGTCTCATGGATGGGGATGGGCTCTTTTTGTAAAATGACGTTGTAAGTCATAGGGCCGCTTTGCTTTTCTCTTTCAAAAGTGAGGCGAAGGGTATCTTGATCGCTATGAAGCGTTTTCAAGACTTCCTCGAACGGGCGATCTTTAATATTTTGTTCATTGATCGCTACTAAACGATCACCTTTGTGGATTTTCCCGATTCTACCCGCTGGAGAATTAGGGAGGATACCATCTACGAGGATACCATCAAGACTTTCTTCAAAAAATAGACCGACACCTCGGGTCTCCTTTTCGAGACGGACGCGCATGTCATAAGCCTCTTTCTCGCTAAAAAAAGTTGTGTGTTGGTCAAGACTCTTAGCTAAACTTTTCAAGATATGGAGAACTAATAGACCCTCTTGTTGAGAAGCTGATAGAGGCTCTCCCTGATCGTTAATAAAGAGATAGGGGGCTTCTTGGCTTCTGAGCTTCCGTTCTAACTGTGCTAAAATGGTTGTCTTTCTTTTAAGAACTGCCTCACTCCCAAAACGATCTTTTTGTTGAGCAATGAGGACTGCTATTTCATTTTCAATTCTTGACTTAAGGTCAGGAATATTATCGGCAAAGTTTTCTCGATAAGGCTCTTTGTTGAGGGCAAAAAGACGATCAGGGTCGCGATAAAGTGTCTCGCGGATTTGACGAGAACGTTTGATCGAATCTTGGATCACATAGTTCAGATCGGTGTAGGTCTGAAATTCGTTCTTTTTATAAGCAGCAAGGATTTTCATCCATTCCAGCTCATCCCTCTCAATCCAAGGACGTACCTCCCCCTCCAATAAATAAACTCGATGGGGGTCAAAGTCTTGGATGAAATTCCAAAAGGATTCAGAAATGATCTGAGTGGAAATTTTTTTATGATCTATATGCTGAGAAAGGACCTCGTTCATCAAGGCTTTCACATCAGCAAAACGGAGTGAATCCTCTTCATTTGCCAAAAGGAAGAGGGGGAGAATCAAAAGAATACGAAATATAAGCATGTACTGCAGCATAATGATAAGACATAGCTTGATGTCAATCGCTTCTTGCATAAAGAATACAGGAAATGGTCTCACCCTTCCTAAACCCACCTCATCTTCAACTAGATGCTTTCTCTGGACCCTTTGACCTTTTGGTTCAACTTCTCCAAAAAGGAGAGATCCCTTGGCAGGAGATTGTCTTAAGAGAAGTGGCTTACCGATTTGACGAAGAGGCCGAAGTAGAAGCAAGAAGCGCCTTCCTGGCCCATTTTGTCCATCTCACATGGCTCAAAATGCAGACCTTTTTTCCCCAAGAAAAAGGAATGCTCATGGAGGTGGAAGAGGGGCGTTCTGTTTTAGATGACATCGCAGCCTTCACAACCGCCGTCCTCTTTCGAGAAGCGTTAGAAACGCAAGAGAGTATCTCCTCCCTCATTCACCGAAGAGCTCCCCTTCCCCAACTCCCGCCCAAAAAAGAGATCCAAGGGGTCGAACTTCATCAATTGGAAAATCTCTTCCGCAATTTAATTAATAAATCCGAGGTTTCACTTTCTCTACCTCAAGAAATTGAGGAACCCTTAGAAGTCCTCCTTCGAGATCTTTTAACAAAGCTAGACAAGCCACTCTCTTTCCAAGCCCTCTTCTCCAGTTATGAAAGAAAGCACTGGGTTCCCCTCTTTCTTGCCCTGCTTGAAGGGATTAAACAAACTCGAATAACCCTTGCAAATTCGAACTCAGACCTCGAATTTGCAAGGCATAAGGAATTTTCATGAAAGATTATTTGCAGGCGATAGAGGCTGTATTGTTTGTCGCAGGGCAGCCGATGAGTAAAGGAGAAATTGAGGAACTCCTTGAAGATCATTTCCCCAATTTAGATGTCGTCGAATCGCTTCAAGAATTAAAGGCTCTTTACCTCGAACAGAGAAGACCCATTTCTGTGAATAAAATCGCGGGGGGATATGTGCTGCAAACTCTGCCAGAAGTTGCCCCCTATATTGCCCCCCTGTTTGAGGGGAAAAGAAAAGGTTTTTCCCGCGGAGCTTTAGAAGTCCTATCGATCATCGCTTTTAAACAACCGATTACCCGGCGAGAAATTGATGCCATTCGAGGGGTTGAATCAACAGCTCATGTCGAAAGTTTATCAGAAGGGGAATGGATTGAAATCGTCGGAAAAAAAGAGGTCCCAGGAAGACCAGCTCTTTTAGGCACAACCAAAAAGTTTCTTCTCCATTTTGGCTTGAATTCGATCGGCGACCTAAAGGAATTGGTCCATAGGAAATTAGATTCTGTTTCGAGCTAGAGCAATCGCACGAAGAGCGGACCCGGGCCTTACTTTGAGTAAAGCCGCTGCCATTGAATTTCCTGTTGATCTATCTATTTAAAGATTGCAATAAAGATTGGTAAAGGGCTTCCGTAAAAGATTTTTGAGCCTCTTTTTTAGGAAGAGAGCGGAATTGATCGGGATAAATAGGAGGAAGGTAAGTGACTTTGAGCTTACCAGATAAACGGGGAAGCTTCATACCCTTTCGCCAGATAGAATAGGCCCCCTCGATAGCGACAGGGACAATAGGTACATTAGCATTAAGCGCCATCATGGCAGCTCCTAGCTTGAGAGGCATTAATTCTCCATTCGGGGATCGTCCCCCCTCTGGAAAAATCACCACTTTATCACCCTCTTTAAGCAGGTTTAAAACCATTCTCAGGGCTTGGATGTCCTCCCCTTCCGTATCAACAGGATGGGCATTTAGACGACGGATCATTCCACCGAATAGAAAGTTACGAAAAAGAGTTGAGCGGGCAAGTAGATGGACCTCTACAGGACAGCAAGCCCCAATGATAGGAGGATCAAGAAAGGAAGTGTGGTTTCCCGCCAAAAGACAGGGCCCTTTGGGAATGGTTTCGGTTCCATGAACTTCTAACTTATAAAAAATCTTAAAGAAACAGACGACAGACCAGCAGGCAAAGCGGTAAAACCAGGAGCCCCCTCTTTTCATCGGTCTTTAGCTCCTCTTGCATGGGCTAAATCGACGATCTGATCAACGACTTGATCAGCTGTTAGAGAAGAAGTGTCGATTTCCACGGCATCTTCTGCTTTGATCAGCGGAGAAACTGTACGCGTCATATCGAGATAGTCTCTCTCTCTCAAATCGCTCAAAACACCGGGCAAAGTAAAAGTCTTTTCAGGAAATTTCTGGACCATCTCGTTATATCGGCGAAGAGATCTCACTTCATCTGAGCCTGTAAGGTAAATCTTTAATTCTGCTTTAGGAAAAACTATACTCCCTAAGTCACGCCCTTCAAAAACAGCATTCCCCTCTTTCTTAGCCCATTCCCGTTGCCACGAGACAAGTTTTTCCCGTACTAATTTGATGGCTGAGACATGGGAGACCTCTTTTGTTACCGCTTCGCCCCTAATATGATCGGTGACATCTTCCCCATCCACAAAGTAATGTTTGATCCCGTTCTTTAGAACAATTTCAAAAGTAAAATCTTTCAGAGCTTCATTTAAAATAGTCAAATTCTGATAAGGAATCTTATGCTTCAAACAAAAGGCTGTCACACAGCGGTAGATGGCACCCGTATCAAAATGGATGTAACCCAGCCTTTCAGCGACTTTCTTAGCAACGGTGCTTTTCCCTGTTGCTACAGGGCCATCAATGGTGACAATCATAGTAATAAATAAATTAGAAAAACAGGTGTGGCAAATAAAAGCGAATCGACCATATCAAGAATGCCCCCAAGACCAGGCAAGTGGTTGCTATCTTTGATTGCCACTTCTCGCTTGATAAGCGATTCGGAGAGATCACCAAGCTCAGCGAGAATTCCTAATAAAATCCCTAAAAGAATGGATTCCCAAAACCCAAGTGGAAGGGGCGAAAAGAAATGAAAACCCAAGCTGCCGATGATTGAACCAATGACACCTCCTATTGCCCCCTCAACCGTTTTTTTGGGACTGATATAAGGGGCCAGCTTGTTTTTTCCCATACGGGAACCCACAAAATAGGCGACAGTGTCAGAGAGTTTTACGACTACAACAAGATAAAGGAGCCACAAAGGACCCATCTCTGGGTAAAGAAAAGCAATCTGGTAGAGAGACGCGAGAGGCAACGTGAGATAAAGAAGACCAAAGAGAGAGAGAGATAAGGTCATGAGAGGGGCAGACCCTCTTTTGAATTGCCTGAGAAAAAAAGTGATCAGAGAGAAGACTAAAAACCCAAAGGGAAGGAGAAAAACAACAGGGGTCTTTGGTGCGAAAACTAGAGCAAGCAAATAAAAAAAAGAGAGGACAACAGCTGTTTTTGTTTCGGGCTGCACCCCTTTTAAGCGGCAGATATTTTCAAATTCATGCAGGCTTCCCCAAATCATTAAAAAAATGACGGCAAAAAAAAGGGGATGGACCCAAGGATTGTGCGAAAAAAGAATCACAAGGAGCGAAACAATTGTTGTTAACAAACCCACAACTATTCTCTGCTTTGTACCGGAAGAGCTCATATTCCTACCCTCCTCTCCCGTTTTTGGTAGGTAAGAAGGGCGCTGAGCAAATCTTTAGGTTTAAATTCAGGCCAAAACTTATCCACAAGTACAAATTCGCTATAACAATTTTGCCAAAGGAGAAAATTACTCGTTCTCATTTCTCCAGAAGTTCGGATGATCAGGTCAGGGTCGCCAAAAGGAGCTGTATCCAAATGTTCGCTAATTAATTTCTCTGACAAGGAGTCTTTAGGAATCCTTCCCTCAACAACACCATCAACAATAGCCGTTAAAGCTCTCCTAAGCTCATCCCTCCCACCATAATTTAAGGCGAGGATAAAGTCGATCCCTTGGCCATCCTTTGTTTTTTCCCGGACATGCTCTAGTGTTTCTTGGAGGGCAACAGGAAAAGGAGAAAGATCACCGATGGTATGCAGAGCAATTCCTTGCTCTTTCATATGATCTAGCTCTCTTTTGAGCCGATCGTCAAGGATATAGAGCAGAGAGGAGACTTCCCATGCTGGTCTTTGCCAATTTTCGGTTGAAAAGGTGTAAACAGTGATCGCCTTAATCCCTAATTCTTTTGCTGCAATGACGATGTCGGTAACGGTATCAGCACCCCTTTTGTGACCATCGGTCTTCTCAAGATTTAAGTTTTTTGCCCAGCGCCGATTTCCATCGGGAATGATGGCTAAGTGTTTGGGAATTTGATGAGGATCTAAAGAAGAAAGCTCTTCGGCTGTAAAAAAATTAGTCACCTGTTTTTAGGACCTCCATAAAGGCGCCTTGAGGAATCTGAACTTTTCCAAATTCTTTCATCTTCTTTTTCCCCTTCTTCTGCTTTTCCCAAAGCTTTCTCTTACGGGTAATGTCACCGCCGTAGCATTTGGCTGTCACATTCTTAGAAAGGGCTTTTATAGTTTCACGGGCAACAACTTTACCACCCACCGCGGCCTGGATGGGGACTTTAAATAGATGCATGGGGATCACATCTTTTAATTTGGCGCAAAGAGCGCGCCCCCGCGATTCAGCTTTGGTCCTGTGGACAAGGCAAGAAAAGGCGTCGACAGGCTCTTCATTCACCCGAACTTCTAACTTGATAATGTCGCTTTCTCGATAGCTATCGGCTTCATAATCAAAGGAACCATAACCCCGCGTGATCGACTTGAGTTTGTCATTGAAGTCGGTGATCATCTCGTTCAAAGGGAGAAGATAGGTCAAAATCAATCTCTTCTTATCGAGTGTTTCTGTTTTGACGCACTCTCCCCGTTTTTCCATCCCTAGATTCATCACAGCACCCAAATAATCATTTGGGGTAATGATATGGCATTTCACCCAAGGCTCTTCGACCCAAGCAATATGGGTAGGATCTGGGTAGTGAGCTGGGTTATCGACTAAAAGTTCTGTTCCGTTATTCAACCAAAATTTGTAAAGAACACTTGGGGAGGTCGAAATGATGTCGAGATCGAACTCTCTTTGTAGTCTTTCAAACACAATTTCCAGGTGAAGAAGACCCAAAAATCCGCAACGGAAACCAAATCCCAAAGCCAAACTGCTCTCCTGCTCAATATGGAGGGCGGAGTCGTTAAGCTGAAGCTTGTTTAAGGCATCTCTAAGGGCTTCAAAATCATTGGAATCAACGGGATAGATCCCGGCAAAAACGACAGGCTTAACGAGTTTAAATCCAGGAAGAGCTTCCTTAACACCATCACGCTCAGTTGTGACAGTATCTCCGATTTTGACATCGACTGTATTTTTGATATTTGCCGTTAAGTAACCTACTTGTCCGGCTTTCAAGACCTCGACATTCTTCTCTTTCGGAGAAAAAATCCCAACATCTAGGACTTCAAACCTTTTGTCGGTAGCCATGAGGAGGATTTTAGTCCCCTTACGGATTTCGCCAGAGACAACTCTGACATAGACCATCACTCCCCGATAAGGGTCGTAATGGGAGTCAAAAACTAAAGCTCGAAGTCCCCCTTCAGGAACTGTTGGTGCAGGCACATCGCGAACAATCCGATCCAGAATGAGGTCAATCCCAAGACCCGTCTTTGCCGAACAGGAAATAGCCTCTTTGCAATCGATTCCAATGGCCTCTTCAATCTGCTCTTTAACACCCTCGACATCGGCTGCCGGAAGGTCAATTTTATTGAGGACGGGTACAACCTCAAGTCCTCGCTCTAAGGCTAAATGGACGTTGGCCATACTTTGCGCTTGGACACCTTGGACGGCATCCACCACCAAAAGGGCCCCTTCGCAGGCCGAAAGGGAGCGGGACACTTCGTAGGTAAAATCGACGTGTCCAGGAGTATCGATCAGATTGATCTCATAGACCTGCCCATCTTCTGCCTTGTAATACATCGTGACAGGGTGGGCCTTGATCGTGATCCCTTTTTCCCTCTCCAAGTCCATGTCGTCGAGGAGCTGCTCTTGCATCTCCCTTTTTTGGACAGTCCCTGTCAGCTCTAAAAGCCTATCAGCAATCGTCGACTTTCCATGGTCGATATGGGCGATAATCGAAAAATTTCGAATCGTTAGATCGGAAGAGC
>JAGVKY010000174.1 GCA_020050175.1 Parachlamydiales bacterium | reverse complement strand
CAACGTAGCGTTTAGAGAAGCTTTCCAACGCCTCTTCCGTGGAGGTGACGCTAAGTTATCTCTTTTACGCCCGCAAGAGCCTTTGGTTTCGGGGATCGAATTGCAAGCCCAGCCTCCTGGTAAGGCCGTCCGTTCGGCTCATCTTCTTTCTGGAGGAGAAAAGTGTCTTGTGGGGATTGCTCTTTTAACAGCCCTTTTTAGTGTCAAAAAAGCCCCGATTGCCCTCTTTGATGAGGTTGATGCTCCTTTGGACGAAGCTAATCTCGAACGGTTTCTCGACCTTCTTGTCCCGTTTTCTTTGCACACCCAAGTTGTGCTCGTCACACATAAGAGAAGAACCATGGAAGTGGCTTCGGAACTTATTGGGGTGACAATGGCCGAAAAGGGTATCTCTAAAGTTCTTTCCCTTCCTCTATTGGGCTACCCGATGGAGAGGGAAAATGGTAATCTCTATCTCCATGGTGACCGGATATGCCAATAAAAAATTGCTCTCTTTTGTTTAGGCGCTCTAAGCTTTTTGATCAAAAGGGGCGCATACATAGTTCCCTAAAGTTTCTGTGATGCGTCTGACAAATGATGCCGTTTACTTCTCCAAACAGATTTTAAAATTTCTTCTTCAACAAAGAGACAATCTAAGGGTTTCCCGATTTCTTCTAGGAGAATAAAACGGGGCTTTCCCGCCACCGATTTTTTGTCCAAAACCATCGCCTTAAGCAGCGCTTCTTCTGAAAGTGAAAAAGGTAAGTGGAGAGGGAGGCCGTAAGCCATGAGCAGATGCTCGATTGTTTCTGCCGATTTCTTGGATAGATGGCCTAGCTTAACGGCAATTTCGCTTTCGACAACCATTCCAATAGCCACAGCCTCACCATGAGGAAGAGTGTAGTCGGATAAACTTTCGAGTGCATGGGCAATCGTATGGCCAAAGTTTAAAAAGCGACGCTTTCCATTTTCTTTCACATCTTCGTTGACGATCTCTTTTTTGATCTCACAGCTTCTTTGAATCGCTTTCAGTAGAATGTCGGGAGTCAGAGAAAAAAGATCGTCTTTATACGATGCAAGAAATTCAAAATAATTTCGATCAGCGATGACCCCGTGCTTGATCATCTCCACAATTCCATTGCGAAGTTCTCTAAGGGGCAAAGTTTTAAGAACTGCAGTGTCAATGAGGATTTTTTTGGGTTGATAAAAAGACCCAATCAAATTTTTACCGAAAGGGGTGTTCACCCCTGTTTTGCCACCGATACTGGCATCCACCATCGCAAGCAAAGATGTGGGGATCATCACCAGAGGGATGCCGCGGCAATAGGTTGAAGCGATATACCCTGCCAAATCGGTCGTTACACCTCCTCCGATGGCAACAAGACAGGTATCTCTCCCCAGCCCTTTGGCAAACATTTGATCTTCCAGCCGTTCTTTTGTCTCTCGGGTCTTCGAAGATTCTCCGCCAGGAAAGGTAAAGATATGGGCGCCAGGGACCGATTCCCCATAGAGCGGGCGAAGCTCCTCGCTGACAATAACGGCGATGCGAGAACCTAAAGCAGATAAAAGCTCTGTGAGTTTTTGAGGATTGGCTAAGAGTCCTGGGTGAAACTCGATCATAGTTGTGCACAACGGTTGAGCAAAAGCGCATCAACAAGGACTAGAGCAACCATCGCCTCAACAACAGGGACCCCTCGAATCGCCACACAAGGGTCGTGGCGAGAGCCTTCGGGAAGTTGGAAAGTTGCTTTTTCCCCTTGTGTTGAGATAGTTTCTTGAGGTTTGGCAATGCTTGCGGTTGGTTTGAAAGCGACCCGCCCCATCAAAGGCATTCCTGTTGATATTCCCCCGAGGGTACCCCCAGCGTTGTTCGTTCGAGTTTTTTCTGTCGAAGTAAAGAGGTCGTTATGTTCCGAGCCTTTCATTTCGGCCGCTTTAAAGCCTGCCCCTATTTCTACCCCTTTCGTTGCAGGAATTGACATCATGGCATGAGCAAGGTTGGCCTCCAGCTTTTCGTAAATCGGATCTCCAAGGCCCGCGGGAAGCGATGTCACCATAAACGTCACAATTCCTCCTAAAGAATCCTTTTCCTCTTTGGTCTGCTCCAAAAGTTTTATCATTTGTTCGGTTGCAGAAAGGTCTGGACAAAAGAGGGGACTTTTTTTGATGAGATCTTGGAGTTGTCCTTCAGGGATGGTGGCTTCGATATTTCCAATCTGTTGGATAAAGGCAATAAGTTCAATGCCCTGATTCTCCAAAAGCTTTTTAGCAACAGCCCCGGCAGCTACACGGCAGGCCGTTTCTCGGGCCGAAGCTCTCCCTCCGCCCCTGTAATCATAAATTCCGTACTTGGAGAGATAGGCAAAATTGGCATGAGAAGGGCGTAAAAGATTCTTAATGGGCTCATACTTACTAGAGTCTGCATCTTGATTGGGGATCAAAATGGATATCGGTGTTCCGGTTGTTTTCCCCTCGAAAACCCCTGACAAAATTTGTGCCTGATCGGTTTCTTTACGAGGTGAGGTATAAGGGCTGTTACCCGGAACTCTTTTGTCGAGGGCTTTTTGAATGTCTTCTTCGCATAATTCAAGCCCTGCTGGACAACCATCAATGACAACGCCAATCGATTTGCCATGCGATTCGCCCCAGGTTGTTATTTTGAAAATATTCCCAAAGGAGTTACTCGCCATACTACTTGCTCCACTATCTCTTCTTCGCTTAATCCCTCAGTCTCTATCGTCAGGTCGGCACTATTTTCGTAGATCGGAATTCGCTTTTGAACTGTCTCTTCGGTCGCTAGATGAGGAGACATTCCCCTCGCTTTTGCCACGTTTGGATCTACCTTTAAGTAAATTGAAATTCCCAAAGTTTTAAGAAATTTTTGATTGTCTGGATCTAAAAGACTCCCACCCCCAGTTGCAATCACGCACTGTTGACAGTTGTGGAGAGAGGCAATCGATTTTTTTTCCAACGCACGAAAAAATAACTCACCTTGATTGTAATAAATTTCTCGACTATTTTCGCCGATAAGCTGATCTGTATCGATAAAAGTCCACTGGAGCCTTTCTGCCACCCTTTTTCCGATCGTCGTTTTTCCGCTTTTAGAGAGACCGCAGAAAATCAAATTCATGAGATTAAGGCTCCGGCTGTCTGAAAATCTCGTGCGAACGAGGGAAAGGTTTTGGAGATACAGCCCACAGGCGAAATTAAAGTCTTCCCCTCTGCCCCCATCCCAGCCACAGCAAGAGACATGGCCATCCGATGATCATGATAAGAATGAACCTCCGCCCCTCTAAGAGCCGATTTCTTAACAGTTAGACCATCTTCATGTTCTGCTACTTTAGCCCCCATTTTTCTTAATTCACTTGCGATGGCTTGGATCCGATTGCACTCTTTTTGTTTGGTCACAGCGCCATTGTAAATATGGGTCTCCCCCTCGGCAAAACAACCTACAACAGCTAAAATCGTAATCCCATCGACAAAATTATTAATATCGACACTGACTCCTTTCAAAGCTGTTGTCTTTTTTATTTGGAGAGTCTTTTTTGCCTCGTCGATCTCAATTTTCCCCCCCATCTTTTGAAAGATAGAAATCAGTTCCTTGTCCCCTTGGGGATCGGAAACATCGATATTTTTAAGGAGAAGCTCCGATTGCGTTACAAGCGCCGCGGCTATGGGAAAAGCTGCAGAGCTCCAATCCCCAGGGACTGAATATTCAAAACCATCGTATTTTGCCTGCCCCTGCAATTGGTACCGTTCAAATTTTTGGTTTTGGTAGGGAATCCCCAATCTATCTAACCAATGCAAAGTGAGAGAGACCCACGGTTTTTCTCCGGGGTTTCTCACTTCAATTTCGATCGGAATTTCTGCAAAAGCACCAGCAATCAAAAGGGAAGAGACAGGTTGTGAATCTTCCCCCACAATGACAGTTTTTTTTCGATGGATGGGACCCTGTAGAATAACTGGAGCATATCCATCGGCCCGCATGGTTTTGGCTCTTACTCCCAGTTGGGAGAGGCTGTTCAGAAGGGGTTGGATGGGGCGGTGATGCCGAATGGAATAATCGCCTGTTAAAACGACAGGATATGAGGAGAGAGCACCAAGACCTGCACAAAAGCGGAGGACAATTCCTGAATTCCCCGCATCGATGACATCTTCGGCCCGATCAATCTTTCCCGCTAGTCCCTCAATTTCCAACCGTTCAGGAAAAACAGAAATCTTAGCCCCAAGTAATCGGCATGCTTTGATCATCGCCTCGGCATCTGGAGAAGGAAGGTAATGGTGGATCACACTTTTCCCCTTCGCCATTGCAGCAAAGAGAATCGCTCTCAGCGTCTGAGATTTAGAAGGGGGAACAACAAGTTCTCCCCTTAGTTGACCTCTTTCAATAACAAACTGATCCATCACAGTCAGTAGTGTTGCTGATTACAAGAGATTAAACAAGAGATCTGGAGGGAGGCGGCCTCATGCAATTAAAAACATGCTACGCAAGATAGGCATGATAAACTTCGTCTTCTAGAAAGTGCGTGTAGGAATCAAACTCTGATCAAAGGTTGCTGCTATTTTGCTTTCTCTCTAACAGCGGTGATGCGTCCTGGATTAGTAGGATGGTCTGTAAACCGGATGTCAGGTCTTCTTTTAAAATAAATTGTTATCACATCTTTCATTGGTAGGGAATCTTTTTTTGAATGGAGGCCTCTTCCTGTGATAATCTCCAGCATATCGTCGCGATCTAAGTACTCTTCGATCAAAAGAATTGCAACACCAGCGGCGAGATAGTGGCAATCAAAGATGGTTTTTTTGGCTACTTCTTTAAAGTGGAAGAGAGACTTCCAGAATCTCCCGTCAAACTCTAAGAAAAGAGCTTTTGCATTTTGATAATCCCCAGTGTTTAAATAAAGATCGATCATCATCTGATAGGGAATATCTAGGTCGTGTGCTGTCTCCTTCAATTTGTTTAGGAGCGATAAGGCTTCGGAGACATATCTGCCCTGAGCACAGGCGTTGATAAGGGAGCTGTAAGTGATTTGATTGGCTTCAACCCCTTTGCTTTGCATCTCCTTGAAAATTGCGAGAGCCTCATTCACCAGACCTCCTTGAGCACAGGCGTTTATAAGGATATTGTAAGTGATTCGATCCGGTTCAATCCCATTGCTTTGCATTTCGGTGAAAATGGCAAAAGCCTCATTTACCTGGCCAGCTTGAGCACAGGCGTTGATAAGGGAGGTTTAAGTGATTCGATCCGCTTCAATCCCTTTGCTTTGCATTTCCTTGAAAATTGCAAAAGCCTCTTTTGTCTTACCTGCATGAGCACAGGCTTTGATAAGGGAGGTGTAAGTGATTCGATCCGCTTCAATCCCTTTGCTTTGCATGTCGGTGAAAATGTCAAAAGCCTCATTTACTAGACCTTCTTTAGCAAAAGCGTTTATAAAGGTGTTGTAAGTGATTCGATCCGCTTCAATCCCTTTGCTTTGCATTTCGGTGAAAATGGCAAAAGCCTCATTTACCAGACCTAATTGAGCAAAGGCGTTTATAAGGGTATTGTAAGTGATTTGATCGGCTTCAATCCCTTTGCTTTGCATTTGCTTGTAAATTGCAAGAACCTCTACTCCCAGGCCTGCTTTAGCGTAGACCTTGATAAGGGTATTGTAGGTGATTTTATTGGCTTCAATGCCGTTTCGTTGCATTTTGGTGAAAATGGCAAAAGCCTCATTTACCAGACCTGATTGAGCAAAGACATTTATAAGGGTATTGTAAGTGATTTGATTGGCTTCAATGCCGTTTCGTTGCATTTCCCTGAAAATTTCAAGAGCTTTCTGTGGTAATTTTAGCTGGGCATAACATGACAGTGCAGCAGTGTAGGTAAAAACATTCTGGGTTCCCTCAAAAGACTCAAAAAGACCAATAGCTTTTTTGAATTCTAAGGACCTTTTTAATTTAATGATTCTTTGGACTAATTCCCTAGGATTTCGATTATCTGAGATTACTGGACCTGCAGGAGCTGAAGGGTTTCTGGTGGCTTCAGATCCTCTATCTGGAGTGTGTCTAAGTGGATAGCTCATAGTTAATATGGTGTCGTTTTAATACAATTAATAGTTTATCTTAGTCTTATTATAGAAAAACAAACAGATATTTTTTTAAACAGCATCTTTTTGCCGCCATTGCAGCAAAGAGTATCGCTCTCAGCGTTTGAAATTTAGAAGGGGGAACAACAAGCTCCTCCTTGAGTTAGGAGTAGATAGTCGTACTCCAGAGGAAATCCTTTCCTTGCCTTACGGCACAACATTAAGAATCCGACTCTTATTAAATATATGATTTTGTCAATGATACATAATGACCTTTTCAATAACTGTTCATGATCAATCTATTCGCAAAGCCCAAACACGTGGACATAAAAAGTTCTTCCAGGTCCCCTCAGACATGCAAGATGCCCAAACAATGGAACGGGAAGAAGGAGCTCTTCAAGAAGGAATGAAAGAATTAAAGATTGATGGAGAAATTGTCACTCTCGATTCCTACCTGCTTGAAGGAATCAAACTCTGATCAATCGATATTAAACAGGGTACAAGATGGAGCGGGAGAGTTTTGGTTCGTGAAAGAGTCCGATCACCGATCCAAGAGACCTCCGACAATAACAAAAGTGCTAACTTTACTTCGAAGGCCCTAGTCATAGCAAGAGAAACGATAGTTCGATTTTTAATAAGCTTAATTAAACGAAGTTTGTTGGTTAGAATAAATAGTCTGTTCTCATTTGAATGGCCAAGTAATAGGAGACGGCGAGTTCAAATAAAACAAGGTAGGGGACAAAGGAAAGAGCAACAGAAATAGTTTTCTCTCTTAGTTCGGGAGGCACGCCTTGAAGAGCGAGTTGCATCGCTTGAATATTCATGTGGGCAAGAGAGGTGATCACCAAAGTTCTAAGCAAGAGTCTTGGGTAAACTTTTTTGGGGGGGATTGGGGCCCCAGGGAGAGGGATAATTGGGAAGAATTCTGAAGGGGCAATTCTTTTAGAGGACATAGCGATAGATCATAACACTAAAATAGTGTTATGATCTTCCCCTTTCAAATGAGGCAACCATGCTTATCGGCGTACCGAAAGAGATCAAGAATCACGAATATAGAGTAGGTGTCACACCCTCTTTTGTGAGGTCGCTTGTAGAGGCGGGTCATAAAGTCATGGTAGAGACCAAGGCCGGCGAGTCGATCGGATTCCGTGACGATCTCTATGCAGCAGCGGGGGCGACGATCGTTTCGTCTCGCGAAGAGATTTATAAAGCCGAGATGATCATCAAGGTAAAAGAGCCTCAACTGGAAGAGTTCCCTCTGCTGAAAGAGGGGCAAATTCTTTTCTGCTACCTCCATTTAGCTCCCGATCCAATCCAAACAAAGCACCTTTTAGAGCAAAAAGTAGTTGGGATCGCCTATGAAACCGTCACCGATCCTCAAGGACGTCTTCCTCTTTTAACACCGATGAGTGAGATTGCTGGACGTTTATCTATCCAGATGGGAGCCACTGCTTTACAAATGAACCATGGCGGCCAAGGAATTTTACTCGGCGGCGTCCCAAGTGTTGCCCCTGCGAATGTGATCGTGATTGGGGGGGGTGTTTCGGGAACCGAAGCTGCTCGGATGGCCTTAGGTTTAGGGGCTGATGTCACTGTTTTAGATAAAAATTTACAACGTCTCCGCGATCTCGATTTCCTTTTTGGCGGAAGAGTCAAAACTCTCTATTCTACAACAGCTAATCTCGAAGAGGCCCTCAAAGATGCCGACCTTGTTGTTGGTGCTGTCTTAGTCCCAGGGAAATTAGCCCCTCGGTTGATCACACGCGAAATGGTCAAAAAAATGAAAAGAGGTTCCGTTATTGTCGATATTTCGATCGATCAAGGGGGATGCTCTGAGACTTCAAGACCTACGACACACGCTGATCCGATTTATGTCGTTGACGGTGTTATCCACTACTGTGTGACTAACATGCCAGGTGCTGCTGCAAGGACGGCGACTCTCGCCCTAACCAATGCAACTGAACGCTATGCACTCGAAATTGCGAATAAAGGGTGGAGAAAAGCGTTGGCTGAGAACAAGCATCTGCAAGAAGGACTTAATGTCTGTTTAGGTAAAGTGACTAACTCTCACGTGGCCCATGATCTCGGCTATGCCTACACTCCATTCAACGAGATCGCATAACAAATTATTTCTTGATAGGCTCAAGTTGAGCCTGTATGCCTTCAAAAACCTTTGATTCTTTGAAGGGCACTCCCCTATCCGTCTTTAAAAAAGAGGCGGAACGAGCTTTTAAGCAAGGGGCTGTGACCCCTATCGCTTTTTCTCACGCGACCTACCAATTAAAGGTTGTCGATCCCTCCTTGGCTGAACCCGCTTGGACTTTTTTACAATTCCAGCAAACGGGAGGAGTCGAAGATGCCTTTTGTTCTTGCGCACAAGGGGATGCCATTAATGGTTGCTGGCATCTCGCAACCTCTCTTTTAAGGATTTACAATAACTCTCCGCTACCCATCCATCTCCGTTTTGAAAAAAGCCGCTGGCATAAGCTAGGGGCCTATTTGTGGGGAGAAATTGAGGGGGCTGCAAAAGGGCCGGAGCTGATGGAAAAGACCCTTTCATTTTTTGATCGAGAGGGGAATACAGTTTTACGAGCGACAGCTCTACAACCAGCGGGAGAAGAAGAATTAAAAGAAATTTATTTCAGTATTGGGGCAGAAACCGAAGAGACGTCCATCAAATTTTCCAATCTGTCCGAAGAGGAGCTTGATCTTTGGCGCGAAGGTCGACCACCCCCGTCGCTCCTGCTTGAACTTTCTCCTCTTTCAGATTTGATGAAGTGGTGCTTTTTGCAAGAGGAGAGCGGGGCAGATCCTGAGAGTTTGCTGCATTTAGAATTCCCTCAAGGCTTTCCCTTAGTGGGTGAGAAAGAGGAAGGGGCTTCTTATTATCACTACGATGAAGAAAATGGGGTCCTGATCCATGGTTCTAGGGAATTGTCAGAAGAAGAACTTTCCCATTTACTCGATCAAAAATTAAGAGAAGGTTCTTTAGGAGAACTTGGACTTCCTTTTGAAAAGGAAAAGATTCCTGTTACCTACCACCTCTCTTGGCGGGGAAAAGAGGCCCTTATCATTGAAACTTTTCTCCATGAACCGAGAGATATTCAGATCCACGGTTCTTGGGGTTATCAAAAAGAGAGGGGCTTTATCCCTTTGCTCGAGGCTCAATTTCCAAAATCTCCTTTTGAAATTCCAAGGGAAGAAATTGCCGATTTTGTGCAGAAAAAACGGGTTTGGCTCAATCGCCAAAAGGGTTTTACCACGCATCTTTTGAGAAGAGAAAGCCGTTTGGGCTATGAGCTGACAAAAGAGGGCGACCTTCTTTTTATCCCTTACGATCCTTCACAAGAAGAGGGATGGATCGATTGTGGAGGGTGGCTCTATCTAGAGGGCGAAGGCTTTTTTCCTCGCGAGGGGCCAATGGGAAGAAATCACCCTTTTGCTGGTCGAACTGTTTCAAAAGAACAAATCGAATCTTTTATTCGGGATAATCACGATCTCCTGATCCAAGTCGGCGGGTTTTTCTCCACAGAGTCCCCTCTAAGAAAGTTTGGATTAAGGTTGTCTGTCGAAGGGGATTTTATCTCTATCGAACCCGCT
>JAGVKY010000005.1 GCA_020050175.1 Parachlamydiales bacterium | reverse complement strand
GTATCCCCTTTACGAAGATGTTCCATCTCTGTTTTGAGCTTCATCTGAATCGTCTGCAACGCATGGTGCGCATCGATTAAGACTTTCTTCAAGGTATCGTAGATCGGATGAGTTGGCATTAAGAGGTCTTCGACCGCTTCCTTCTCAAGCCGCTCAATCGTATCTTGAGTGACAAGCTCCCCTTTTTCCAAAAGAACATCCGCTGTACGGCGGTGGATGATCGACTCTGGTGCGATCTCGTTAAGAAGAAGCGCTCCCATCTTTTCGCGACGTTCGGTCAAAATTTCGACCTCTTTCGTCTTGTACTCTTTTTGGAGCTCTTTAATTCTTCCCGATTCTTCGACAAGCTCATCATCGCTCTTAGAGAGACGGTCGCGGCGTGAGAAGACTTTAACATCCATCACGACCCCTTCTGTCCCTGGAGGAACTGTTAAGGAGGCATCTTTAACATCGGCAGCTTTTTCACCGAAAATAGCCCGGAGAAGTCTCTCTTCTGGAGCAAGTTCGGTTTCTGACTTAGGTGTAATTTTACCGACAAGGATATCGCCAGGCTTAACATCAGCACCGATCCGAATGATCCCATCTTCACCCAAATTAACAAGGGCGTCCTCTGGGACGTTTGGAATATCGCGTGTGATCTCTTCCTTACCGAGCTTCGTGTCGCGTGCTGTCAATTCAAACTCATCGACGTTAATAGAGGTATAACCATCAACGACTAAAAGCTCTTCAGAGATGACAATCGCATCCTCAAAGTTGTAACCATACCAAGGCATGAAGGCAGCAAGGACGTTACGGCCAAGAGCGACTTCGCCTTTATCAGTTGCAGGTCCGTCAGCAATGACATCCCCTGCTAAAATCTGATCACCGACAGAACAAAGAGGTGTTTGATTGATGCAACTGCCAGAATTAGAGCGGACGAACTTTTTGAGGTCGTAAGTCTTTTTCTCAAGAGCATTTTGCTTAGAGGCGACCACGATTTTAGTACCATCGACAAAATCGACCGTTCCAGAATCTGTGGCAACAACTACAGCCCCAGAGTCCCGAGCAGATCTTGCTTCAAGTCCTGTACCTACAAGTGGAGCTTCTGGACGGAGGAGAGGAACCCCTTGACGTTGCATGTTCGAACCCATCAAGGCTCGGTTGGCGTCATCATGCTCAAGGAACGGAATCAATCCTGTTACAATAGAGACGAGCTGCTTTGCCGAAACGTCCATGTGCGTTACTGAGGATGAAGCAACTTCTAATTGCTCTCCTTTAGAGTGCACCCAAACGATCTCATCGGCGAACATGTTGTGTTTGTCTAGACGAGAAGAAGCTTGTGCAATGACACACTTTTCTTCTTGGTCAGCCGTCATGTACTCGATTTCGTCGGTCACAATCCCGTTACGAACGACTCTGTAAGGTGTCTCGATAAAACCAAATTCATTGATCTTTGCGTAAGTCGCAAGCGATGTGATCAAACCAATGTTTGGTCCTTCAGGTGTCTCAATCGGGCAAATTCTTCCGTAATGACTGGAGTGAACGTCCCGCACTTCAAACCCTGCACGATCTCTATTCAAGCCGCCAGGCCCGAGAGAAGAAAGACGCCGCTTGTGCGTAAGCTCGGCGACTGGGTTTGTTTGATCCATGAACTGAGAGAGCTGCGAACGGCCGAAGAAGTCTTTGAGGACCCCTGTCAAACCTTTTGCGGAGATAATCTTGCCTGGAGTCAACGTGTCTGCAGAGAAATCGAAAAGGTTCATCCTTTCACGGATAATCTTTTCCATTCTAGTCAGAGCAATCCGGCACTGGTTTTGGATCAACTCACCCACAGAACGGACACGACGATTGCCTAAGTGATCGATATCATCGATAGAGGCATTGTCATCACCCTCTTTCAGGCGGATAAGATACTTGAGCGCTGCAACGACATCGTCCTTCATTAAGGTGACGTTATTCAGGGCCTCATCGTTAATTTCGATGCCGAGCTTAGTGTTCAGCTTATAACGACCGACTCTTCCTAAGTTATAGCGCTTTTTATCAAAGAAAAGGCGCATCATGGCAGAGCGGGCATTGGAAAGAGTAGCCGGTTCGCCAGGACGAATCTTACGATAGAAATCCTTCAACGCTGATTCGTAAGAATCGGTCGGATCTTTTGCAAGCATCTTGATGATCGGACTGTTCTCAGTCGCATCTTCAGCGATCGAAATCTGGGAAATTCCCGCATCGACCATCTGCTTTAACATGGCAGTTGTTAATTTTTCACCGCTCTTACCAAAGATATGACCGTTTTCTTCGTCAATCACATCCTGAGAAAGAATCTTGCCGACGAGTTTAGCAAAGTCTTTTTCAGACTTTACTTTGTACTTTCTTGTCGTAAAGAATTCTTCGATGATATCGGCGTTGGTCGAGAATCCAAGGGTACGGATAAAGGTGGTCGCCAAAATTTTACGACGTCTTTTCTTTCGGTCGATGTAGATGTAGATTAAATCGTTCGAATCAAACGAGGCTTCGAGCCAGCTTCCTCTATAAGGGATGATCCGGAAGGAGTAGATCATCTGGCCGCGAGGATGTCTCTCTTGTTCATAGGAGATACCAGGCGAGCGGTGGAGCTGAGAAACAACAACCCGTTCAGCGCCGTTGATGATAAAGGTCCCCTTATCGGTCATGATAGGAAGAGTGCCCATGTAGACCTCTTCTTCCTTAATACCTGTCTCGTCGGTCAGGCGAAATCTCACCTTTAATGTGACGCTATAGGTGATCCCGCGACGGATCGACTCTTCAGCTCCATACTTAGGAACCCCTAAGTTGTAGGAAAGGTACTCAAGAGTTGTCTTTTCGTCATACGATTTGATAGGAAAAATTTCGTTAAAGACTTCTTGAAGTCCAATATCATCTCTCTCTTCTGGAAATTGATCAGCCTGGAGAAATTGGTTGTACGATTTGATCTGAATTTCCACCAGGTTTGGAAGATCGATGATATCGTCTCTTTCCTTGATGCTCAATCGCTTGGGAGCTTTTTTAAGCATGAGTGTTTATCTCCTAAGAAGGTTTGTTAACACCCCAAGAAGCACGACGTGCTTCTGTGGTGGATGAGAGGTATTTGTGACTAAAAAACGGCAGAGGTCTCCCGTGGGAAGAGAGCTATGATCTGAGAATAAAAGATGGACCATGCGAGAGAGATGACTCGGCATAAAGCATACCAAACCTCCCCTTTTTCCCCAACAACAAAGTTCCTCTCTCTCTAACCGATCCTCCTTTTCAATCTCCTCTGGGAGTAGTTACTTTTCTTGTTTCATCTGCGATCTATCTCCTAGATCGTCTCGACATCTTTTAAGTCGATCTTTGTCCCGGATCATAGCTGTTCTCTTCGAGCTAGCTAAGGGTTATTATAAAAACTTGAAAGATAACGACAGTTTGTTTATTAGCTAAAATTTGCATTAAGGATTTTATGCTGAAGATAATTGTTGTTTCTCTTACGCTATTGGCATTTTTGCCGATTTATGGTGCCTCCACACCGAAATTCTCAAAACCTGAGCTTGTTAGCCCAATAAGCCCATCTGTTGTAAAACCCGGCTCTTTTTTGGCTATCGATAGTCATAACACAGCAATTTTAGTTTTTTCTATCGAAAATGGGGTTGGCTGGTCTTATCT
>JAGVKY010000097.1 GCA_020050175.1 Parachlamydiales bacterium | reverse complement strand
GCCGCTTAGATGGTTACATAACAAAAAAATGATTTAATCTTGTACAACTTTAGTGGGAAAGCCAGAATGGCTTTCCTGATCAAGTTGTACAAAGTCGAGTTTTAACACTTCCGAGTTATGATACTCATAAGCTAATTTTAGTATTCTTTGTTGATTTCGTTTAATGGTTGCTTCAACATCGGGTTTATTTTTAGCTTCACTTCCTACTAATTGGTAGATTTCATCGAGTATTTCTCTGGAGACTTTTTCCGCTTCAACCTGGTCTTTTGGATTTCTCCTCATTTGACTCATTAGAACATCTTTTTGAAGGCCCTTTACGTCCCTTGAATCAGGTAACTTATTTGCTAAAGTTTCGACCTTACGTTGTAAATCGGACATAATAGTTTGTGGTCTTTGAAAAGTCTCCATTCCGACAGGTAAAATCCTCTCTAGATCTTCTAGTTCATCCATCACACGCAAACATTGTTTAATGACACTTTGGGTTTGACTCTCCAACTCTGCATCAATGGAATGTCTTTCGATAAAATCTAATTTAGCAATCAACAACTGAGAAATTTCATCTAATACTTTATATTCTTCAAGTACATTTCTTTCTTTCATCTCAGCGAATTTTTCTGAGCGCAATTTGTCAAACTTTCCATACAAAACATCAATTTTTTTATTTATAAAATTTGTTTCAGATCTGTGATAATAAATTAGAATTTTAGTAGCAATTTTCAAAAGCGTATTTGATGAAGGTGGGGCAATTTTGTGATCAGTGAGTGTAGTTGCTGCTTTTTTAAATTACAGGTTTGTTTTTTTAATTTTCGTTAAATAAAACAATCAAATAGCTCTGAGATAGATCCATCTGGCTCCCCGTCCTAAAAAGCGCCAACCCAAGAGTTTAGCCACTCCCATTTCGCGATTATTTACACATCCAAAAAAATTTGACTTCAGTTCTACTTAACTGCTAAAATAAGACTAGACTGACCAGTTTGAGGATGGCATGGTTAATAAAGATAATATTCCGAGTCATTGGCCAAAGGTGTGGCAGTTCCAAGAAGCAAAAGCTAAACTGTCACATGTCATGGACGAAGTCCAAGAAAGTGGTATGCAGATGATTGTTAGAAATCGAGATGAGATTTATGTCATTTTATCAAAAGAAAGATATGAAGAGTTTACACAACCTAAAGGATCTCTAATCGATTTTTTTCTTTCTGCGCCTTACCCCGAAGTTGATTTGGGCATTAAACGAAATCAAGATCTTCCGAGAGAAATTGATTTATGACGTATCTTCTCGACACATGCATTCTATCAAAGCTCAGAAAATTAAAATCTCATCCCGATAAAACTCTAAGCGATTGGATCCAAAAACATAAAGAAAGTGCTTATTGCATCAGCGTTTTATCTTTAGGGGAAATTCAGATGGGGATTTCAAAACTTGATCATAAAAATAAAGAACGTCAGAAACAAAAAATGGTTCTTGAAGATTGGCTTTTTGGAGAATTAGTGCCCAGATTTCAAAATCGAATTCTTGATGTCACACAACAAATTACTTTTACCTGGGGCAATTTATTAGGTCAGAGCCAACAGAAAGGGTTTAACGTGCCCGCTATTGACGGCCTTATAGCTGCTACTGCTTTGCATCATGGTCTCATCGTAGTCACTGACAACATCAAACATTTTCAGGAACTAAACATCGAAGTTTTTAACCCCTGCGAAAGATCTATCTCTCAAAAAGCTCAGAGCTTAAATAATAAAAGATAGCGACTTTGCTCTTAAGGACTTTTTATATTTAGACCTAAGATTTCTTCTAGTTCGTGAACAGAGGCGCCAGATACAAAAGCTGGGGTTCCATTATCAAATTGTTTAGCACTCTTTAAATCACCCACGACCAAAGGACCTAGTCCTGCATCCTGCACAAGCTTTGCGACAACTCGTAAGGCTTCCTTATCATCACCTGCAAGTGGAACACCTAAAAGATCACCTTGACGATGGGCTTCGTCTGCTAACTGTTGAAAATAAACTGTGTTGAAAGCTTTGACAATTTTTGCCCCTGGCAAATGTCTTGTGGCCCATACGCCCGATCCTTTGACCTCTCTTTGCGCCTCTACACCATATTCTCCATCTCTGTCAGGAAAAGGATTACAGCTATCCATCACAATTTTTCCTATGAGAGCATCTCTGACATTTTGGCTCAGTTTGGGAATTTCTCCAGTTGGAATCGAAAGCAAAATAACATCTCCCCATTGTGCAGCTTGCTCAGGAGTTCCAACAGAGGCTCTCATGCCTAATTCTTTTGCAAGCGTCTTAAGCTGATCTGGATGTCTTGAACTGAGCATGACATCGTGCCCTGCTTTGACCCAAAGTTTTGCAAGAATACTTCCAATCTTTCCGCTTCCTATGATGCCTATTTTCATGTTCCCACCTTTATAAGCTTCCTAAAACTACCCTATCATTTCAGGATTAAGAAACTTTGTGACACCCTTCTTAACACAAAATTAACCATCCACCCTCTTTTGTATAGATCACTCAAAGTCTTATTGTGCTCCGTTCTTTACAGAAATTAGGAATGTGTCAGGAATAACTCTTTTTGTAGCCATCTTTGTTCCAGTTTGTGGTGCTCTCTTTTGGAAAAAAGCTAGCTCTCAAGCTGCCTGTTGGGGCTCTTTGTTCTTTTGGCTTCTATTTCGCTGGTGGAAAAATGACGTTTAACAACGTTTTTCTATTCTTGAGAAGATTTCCATTTGATGCCATTCCAAATATCAATGCAATCTTGGAGAGGCCACCATTGTTTAACTTTGATCCCAGAGCCCTCTTCTCCTGACATATAAACAACATCGTCTACAAATTTAATTTGTCTGAGATAAAAATCTTTAGAGAAAAATCCTAGAGGCATCCGCATCCTTAAAACGACGTTTTTTAAAGGGAAATCGATGAACTTTTCCTGATTTTCTTCTGAAAAGATGAAAGTTTGTTCTGCCTTAATGATGACAGTAGAAGTGATCCCATGTCTTAGAAGCTTCCCTTCAAAGTCTTTTTTAAGGGTGAAATGGTAGGTTTTTTCGTTTTCTTTTTCAAAACGCGCAAAATCGACATGTAAAGCGAGCTCTTCGAAAATTTGACCCAATGCATCTCTGCCTTCAATCTCTTTCCCCACCCAAACACTGTCCACCATGCCGAAAAACATATTTTTTGGTGTCCGAATAACGTTAGCAGCTTGGGCTTCAGGCTTTGCACCCTCAGGAACGGGGACATCAATTTGAGGTAAAACAACCTCTTCATCTTCTTTTTCCAATAGATCGGGATCTTCAATTCTCGGAGGAGGAAGGTAGGGTGCTGCTAATTTTAGCCCGATATCTGCAGAAGACTCAAAACTTCCAAAAAGGAGGTAATTTCTCAACATGGAGAACATCTTGATCAGAAACCCATATTTAACTGTCGCGTAGTAAATTTCTTTTCGTTTGGATAGAAGATGAACTTTTTCGGCAATTTGCTCTGTGATAAAGGCTGGCTGCCCCAGATCAATAGCTGTTTTAAATCCTTTGACGATGTGGTGAATGGGCTCTGAGAGAGGCAAAGGAGCCCTATTGACAAGAGCCAATCGATTCAAATCCTTAACCCAGGGAAAACCGTTGAAATAGACTGCCATAGACAAAAATCTTATCAAAAAAGTTTTTATATATCAAAGAATTTTGTCCACTTCTCAAGAAGGGAAAGGGATACACCGCAGCCGCCGCAAACGACAATGACTATCGTTCGGTATTTTTTGGGATCGATGAGGCGATCGTAGACAAGGGCAAGCGGGGCGCCGCAGGCTGGCTCTACCAGAATACGGTGGTCATCAGCAAAGTGGAGGAGGGCATTAACCGCTTGCCGATCAGAAACGATATAGGGAAGAACCGGGTGCACTTTAGCTAATTCGAGAGCTTTCGGGGTGACTGTTTTAGCACCAAGGGATGTTGCGACGGTGTCGATTTTATCAAGGGTAATGAGCTTTCCTGCCTCAATCGATTTAGCAAAGGCCGCCGCCCCCTCAGTCTGAGAGGTGATCACAGTGACATCATTCCAACCAATCTCATGAAGTCCTTGAGTAACACCGCAAAAAAGCCCAGCTCCGCCGACTGCAATAACGATGGCGTTTGGCTTAACTCCATCTTCTTGAATCTCATAGACTAAACTGCTATGCCCTTTCCAAATGAGGGGATGATCAAAGGGAGAGATAAAAAAATGGCCTGGCTTTTTCGCAAGCTTCTTTGCTAAAACTTCAGCACCACTGATATCGTCCCCTTCAATAATGACTTCGGCCCCTTCTCTTAAGATTTTTTCGGCCATTACCTTCGGCGATGTGATTGGCATCACGACCTTTACTCTAACGCCCAGCATTCTCCCGGAATGGGCCACAGCTAAACCAGCATTACCACCAGAGGCTGAAACGAAGACCTTAGCTCCCTCTTTTTCAGCATAATGGTCGCATAGATAACCGATGCCCCTATTTTTAAAGGAACCGCTCGGCTGTACAGCCTCCATCTTTAGATAAACTTTTGCTTTTAGAATCTCTGATAATTCCAAAGATTCCAAAAGAGGGGTCTTCACATAAAGGCCTTTCATGCTTTAAAACCTAAGGGAAATCGGATTTTTTATGATGGCTTTCCTCTTATCCCTAATACTAACCACTTTCCTCTCCTCATACGAGGTTGAAGTATTGAGCGAATCGCCAAGAATTTTAGTTTTACACGACTTTCTTTCAGATCTCGAATGTAACCATATCAGAAAATTAGCCAAGCCTGAGCTTCTACGATCCACAGTTGCAAGTGAAGATGGAAAGGGGCAAGTTCATACAGCAAGAACAAGCCAAGGGATGTGGTTCCCAAGTGATATCAATGACCCTATCTTGGCAAATATAGAGAGAAGGATTTCGGAATTCACAGGAATTCCTGAAGAGAATGGAGAAAACATTCAGGTCCTTCGTTACAAAGTTGGAGGAGAATATAAGCCTCACCATGATTATTTTGACCCTAAAGTACCTGGATCCGAACATTACTTAGTTCCTGGCGGCCAAAGGGTTGCTTCTTTTCTTATGTATCTTAATACGCCAGAGGAAGGAGGAGAGACAATTTTTCCACTCCTTAAAATTAACGTTATCCCTGAGAAAGGGAAAGCCTTGCTTTTCTACGATTGCACACCCGATGGAGAAATTGACCCCAGGACGTTTCATGGAGGAGCTCCCGTTAAAAAAGGACATAAGTGGCTCGCTACACGTTGGCTACGTCAAGGTCCTTTTAGATAAATTTTTAGAACCTCTTCTTCACCTGAAGGGTCTTTTCTTTTGAGAATTAAAATGTCTTTCTGGTCGTTAAGTGTGACTTCCGTCAAATCTTTACGACAATTGGAGAGGCACTTTTTCTCTTTTCTTTTGGCAATCAAATCTTTGTAGAACTGGAACATCGCTTGGTGATCTGGCTTTTCAAGTTCGGCCCAATTCAGTTTAGATTGTTGAAAAAGATCGGGGTTTTGACATCGTCCCTCATTGACAGTGGCTGCCAATTTTTGATCTTCATAACTTGTGAAATAGTAGAAGGGGGTTGTTGCCATCCACTCTTGTCCCATGAAAATTAAAGGAATATTGGGAGCAAAAAAGAGTAGCTCAGAGGCCTTTTTATAAGCCTCAATGGAAAGAAAAGTGCCAAGCCTTCTTCCCTCATAGGCGTTTCCGATCTGGTCGTGGTTCTCAAGGTTAATCACAAATTGTTCACCAGGCAAAGAGGCCGAAGAGCGCCCAAATTTTTTTTTTCGGTAAACAGAATACTGCCCGTCGTAAACAAAACCCTCTCTGATTGACTTAATAATCTGCTCAGGATCGCCAAAATCGGCAAAATACCCCGATTTAATTTGTGTCAGGTAGGCAAAAAGAGAGTGATGGAAATCGTCACTCCATTGTGCGTCGATCTCATAACCTCCCCTCTCATGAGGCATGATGATCCGAGGATCATTCAGATCACTTTCAGCAAAGATAATTCCTTTGAAGTCTCTTTTTATCTCTTCTAGAATGTGTGTCGCACTAAAATCATAAATGGCGTGGACAGCATCTAAGCGAAGGGCATCCACATGAAAATCTTTTTGCCAGTAGAGGGCATTCTCAATCACATAGCGACGGACCTGGTCACTATTTTCTCCGTCGAAGTTAACAGCTTGACCCCAAGGGGTTTTATAATGATCGTTAAAGTAATCCCCATACTCTCCTAAGTAATTACCTTCGTGACCTAAATGGTTATATACAACATCTAGGATGAGAGCAAATCCAGCATCGTGACAGGCGTTGATGAGCTTTTTAAAACCAAAAGGGCCTCCATAGGCATGGTGGGGAGCAAAGGGATGCACTCCATCGTAGCCCCAATTCCGTTCTCCAGGGAATTCAGTCACAGGCATGAGCTCAATAGCTGTTATTCCTAGCTCTTTTAGATAAGGCAGCTTTCCAATAATGGCCTCAAATGTCCCTTCTGGGGTGAAGGTTCCGACATGAAGCTCATAAATGATGTAATCGATTAAAGGTATCCCTTTCCATTCTTGGTCGGTCCAAGGAAAGGAAGTGTCATATAATCTGGATGGGCCGTGCACCCCTTTCGGTTGAAATTTTGAAGCTGGGTCGGGACGTAATCTTTCTCCATCCAGACAATAGAAATAGTCGACTGGGAGTTTAAGCCCTGGCAGATCTAAAGAATAGAACCCCTTTTCCCCTTTTTCCATCGGGTATTTTTTATCTCCAATGACTAACTCAATGGATTTTGGTTTTGGAGCCCAAACGGAAAACTTAGGCATAATAAACCGCAAAAGGCAAAGGATTAAAAGTCTCTTCAAGAGCTGCAGAATAGGACTTTTTGTCGAAAATATTGACAAGCTTCCTACCCTGCAGCTCAGGAGGAAGCTTAATCTTGGTCCCCTTCCATTTTTGAGGATCGATTTGGAGTTCCTTTTCATCCAACAAATCTAGAAAGAAGCGGGTGGAGATAACGACAAGAGCCTTATTCTCATGCACCCGCGCAAAAGCAATAATGTGCTCTTTTTTATCCCCTTCAACGACAAGAGGTAGATAAGAACCTTCCAAAAACAACTTGGGATGCTCTTTCCTTAAGTGTAAGATTTTTGTCGTAAAATCAAGTTTTAGGTTCTTTTTCGGAGAAGATAAAAGACTTTGACGGATGCTATAATCGACAGCTCTTCTGTTATCAGGATCCACGAGACTAAAATCCTCTATCTCATTCCCTTGATAAATATCGGGGATTCCAGGGGAAGTAAATTTTAAAACCACCTGAGAAAGGGAGTTGAAAAAACCTGCAGAGACAATCTTAGGCAGAAAAGCAGTGAAATCTTTTAAAAAGAGATTATTTCCATCTTCATGGAGAACCTTTTCGATAAATTTCTGCACCCCCTGATCATAGGAAGGGTTGGGGTTAATCCAACTTGTATGGACTTTTGCCTCTTTTAGAGCTTTCTCAAGATATCCCTTCATTCTATCGACTTCGATAGGCCAAGTTCCAATCAAAGTCTGATAAAAAAGATATTCGGTATTAGCATCGGGAATTATTTCATCTCCCTCTTGGGTTCTATGCGATTTGTTCAGATCAGACCAAAGATTGAGTGCCTTTTGCCACTCCTCCGGCATTTCGGAAAGAACATTCATCCGAGCCCTGACATCTTCGCCCCGTTTTGTATCATGTGTTGTTGTTGTGGTCATACTTCGGGGCCAAGATGTCACCCTTTCTAGGTTTTTTTGATGAAAAACATCGATACTTTCTCCGAAAGTATGTAAGTCATAACCCACCTCATTAAGCGAGCTCAAGGGGTAAAAGCAATAAAACGCCGTATCTTCCAATCCTTTTGCCATCACAGGTCCAGTCAATTGCTGAAAGCGCATGAGAAAATTTTTCCTCTCTTTCTTTTCTTCAGCCCCCAACCCGGGAGGATGTTCTAGAAGAAGGACACTTTGGATAAAATCAAAGATGGAGATATCACTCGCTGGGTTAAACCGTTTAGCGCGACTTACGGCAGAGAGGATCGCTTGCCTATCTGATCCTTCGACTTTTTCTTGCGGCTGATGGAAATAACTGCGGTAAACAGGGAAACTGGCAATAACATCTCTTAGGGCAAATCTTAAACTTTCTGCTGTGAAATCACGTGAATAGCGATGTTGTTGCGCCACCCGATCGAGATGCCTTGAGAGGACATGCAGCTCACTTGACATCGAAACGGTAAGGATTAAACTTTTGCAGCGAAAGATCAATTTGAGGACGCTCTCAGAAATTCCGGTAAAATTTCGATAGATTCTTACCATCGCATCCTTGTTCGATTGAACTACAAAGAGGGCATTAAGTTGGTTGAGAAAATCGTAGCCAACAGTGCCATCCAATGGCCATTTAGAAGGCAGCTTTTCATTTCCTATTAAGATCTTTTCTACAATGAGATAAAAGGGATTTGGGCAGCGAGCAGCTAGTTGAACAAGATAATTTTCCGGATCCCAAAGACCATCCACATGGTCCACACGAATCCCCTCTACCCACCCCTTTTTAACGAAGTCAAAAATCCGGGTATGAATCTCTTCAAAAACTTCGGGCTTCTCAGTCCGTATCCCAGCGTAAGCAAAAATATCAAAAAAGCGGCGATAATTTACTTCATCATTAGCAACTCTCCAATAGGAGAGGCGATAAGGCTGAGCATTTATAAATTTTTCCACCTCCTCAAAACTTCGAGGCTCCCCTTTTAGTCCATTGAAAGCGAGAAGTCGTTTCTGGAGGAGTTTTGCGATCGAACTATTTTCTTCGGTTAAGGCTCTAAGGCGCTTTTTAATGACCTCTTTTTCTCGAAGCCTCTCTTCGACTTTCTCTTGAAGGAGATCTGTTGTAGGCGGTAGATGCTCGATGGCTGTCGAGATGCTCTTAAGTTCTGGCAACGCATCAACTTTTTCTAAGAGAGCAGGAGCTAAAATGAGATTCCAGCTTTTTGGATCTGTCGGTAAACGAGAGTGGGGAAGTTCTAATAAAAAGGCCCCATCCTGGTAAATAACCTGAATCACCTGGTTTTCTAAAGCCGTTCCGAATTGTTCCTCTAAGACAGGAAAGAGAACTTTATTCTTGAGTTCAGGACGAGGGGGGTTCCAATCGATATCATAATAATCAGCATAAGGGGATGAAGGACCGTTCTCAAGAACATCTTGCCACCAATGGTTTTTAGAACTAACAACTGACATGTGGTTAGGAACAATATCAATGATGAGCCCCATCCCTTTTTTTTGAAGAGCTTTGACTAAAGACTCTAATTCTTCTTGAGTGCCAACTTCAGGATTGATCTTTCTAGGATCAACAATATCATAACCATGAAGACTCCCTTTTTTAGCTTCTAAGAAAGGAGAAGCATAGATATGACTAATCCCAAGATCATGAAGATAGTCAACTAATTCCAATGCTTGCTTAAAAGTGAATTTTGCAGAAAATTGGAACCGATAAGTCGAGCTAGGCAAGTTCATCATGCTTCACCATCGGCAATTCAATCCTGTCAGTTTTGGAGGAGATTAAGGAATACATGAGAGTGAGATATTCCCGTAATTGTCTTGTGATCAAAAATTTTTCTCTAACAAATTCTTTCCCCTTCTCGCCCATCTCCATGCTTTTTTCTGGATGTTGGAGAAAATATCGGATCCTGTAAGCAGCGCCTTCTGGAGTGTTCACGACAAAGCCAGTCTCTCCATGGATGACTTGCATTCTAATTCCTCCAGTATTCCCACCTATCACCGGTTTTGACTTCCAAAGAGTTTCGGTAACGGTTAGACCAAAGCCTTCTTTAATCGATTTTTGAAGGACGATGTCAGCGACTCTTTGTAGAGCATTGATAGTGCGGGGGGCATCGCCTGGCATTAACAGAATATGGATACCTGGGTCTCCTCTTGCTGCATCTTGAACCTCTTTTAAAACGATATCCCCTTCTGGGTCATCCGAGGCAGAGTTACCTGCTAGGACGAGTTGCATTTCCGAGTTAAATTTCTTTACAAAACGATAAGCTTCAATAACACCTAATGGATCTTTAAATCGATCAAATCGGGAAACTTGAAGAATGATGGGCCTTTCACGGTCTAAGTTAAAAATGTCATAAACCTTTTCAACCTCTTTTGGATCCAGATCCATGTTTTTTTCACTTAAGGGGTCAATGCTTGGAGGAATGACAAACATAGGATGAGGTAAAGGATGAGTAAATTCGGCTAATGAAAAAATTGAAGCGTCATATCTTTCGATAAACGTCCTTAGATATTTCCAAACCGGCCGAAAGGGTCGGCTTGCATCAATATGACATCGCCAGATCCATTTCCCCTTTCTATTTGGGAAGTGTTTGATAAGAGCAAGGGGCTGTGGATCGTGGATCACAACGATATCTGCACTTTCAAGAACATCCCTTAATTTTTCTGCATTGAGACGATTTACCTCTTCATAAACTTTTATATCTGTGGGACTTAAGAAGTGCTTCATCCCCTGAATGGCGTTATGCATTCCTTTTGTACATTGGAAGAATTCTAAAGTACCCTGGATCACCTCCCAGGAGGTATCAATCCCCAAAGCTTTGGTCATGGGAACTAATTTTGTTAAAATTTCAGCTACACCGCCGCCCATGGCTGTCGAGTTCACATGAACTAATTTCATTTTTTTTAAAGGGTCGGCCAGTTGATAAAGTTGATCGATCTTTTCTGGACCTGTAATTTTTTTATACTGTTCTAGAGCGTCATTATTCATGGTTAGAAAAATACTCAGTAAAAATAGTGGTTAGTTTTTCTTTTAAGCTTCCCAGGCGAATGAGGTAAGGATCGATCCGGTGAAGACGAGTAATCAGTTCTTGGTATTCTCCCTCAAACCCTTGCAACCAAGCGCTAAAATCATCATTTCTTTCAGGCAATCGACGGGCAGAATCAATAAAATGATAAAAAAGGCTGCTGTTTGTTAATTTAGGGATGATAGTAACAAGTTCTTCCGGCCGGGAAAGACTGTAGCGTGTTTGAAAAACAATAATTTTAGAACGGACAAAATGAAACTGCTCTCCTGGTTTTGACCAAGGAATCACATCTAATTCATCTAATCTTGCATCTACTATTTCTACTAATTCATTTTGAAGATTTTCCGTAGTAACAAAATCCGTTGGATCTAAAAGCTCTAAACGTTCTGCTAAAATATCATCATGGAGGCAATGGTGGCTCCAGAAAGAGAAATCGTTATGGTATTCTCGGTATTCAAAGGATGTTCTAAGCCTCCCCCCCCAAAAGTGATAATAAATACATCCGTGATGGGCAGAAAGAAGCTTGTCGCGAAACTCATGAAGGTTTTGGGCTTTTTCACCTGTCGCAATAGCAGCTAAGGCGCAATCCCTTACATAAAAAGGTTTAATTTCTTCCATACGCCTTTTTGTAAGTGATTTTTTTAATTGTAAGATTAATTTTTTAAGCCATCTATTTTTAGCCACTTAACAAAATTAACGATTTTGAGTGCTGCTCCGAAAAAGGGGTTCTCCTATATGATTTCGTGGCATGGCAACTCTCTCTGATACACGCAAAACGACACCGATGATGGCCCAATGGGAGCAGTGTAAAAAGCAGGCAGGAACTGCAATTTTGCTTTTTAGAATGGGCGATTTCTATGAAGCATTCTACGAAGATGCTGAATGTCTCTGCAAAGAATTAGATTTAACTTTGACTAAGCGAGGCGATGTCCCCATGGGGGGGGTTCCAGCCCAGAGTGTTGAAGGGTACATAGATCGGATGGTCGCCAAGGGATACCGGGTGGCAGTCGCCGAGCAAATGGAAGATCCTTCTAAGGTTAAAGGGCTTGTTAAAAGAGAAGTTGTCAGATTGCTCTCTCCTGGAACGCTTATTGACTCTTCCCTTTTAGGAGAAAAAGATCTCAATCTTTTTGTTTCTATTTCTCAGGTAGGAAAATCATTTGGCATTGCCTTTTTAGATCTCTCTTGCAGCCATTTTCAAGTCACTGAAGTCGAAGGAATGGATGCTTTAGAGGGAGAACTTTTTAAAAATTCCCCTAAAGAAATTTTAGTTCCAGAGGGTTTTTGGAATCGCCATCGGGAACGTCTTATCCGATGGAAAGAGGCGTTAGGCTGTCTTATCCACACTTTTAATGACTGGCACTTTGATCAACCTGAAAGTTTTGAAAGGTTACGTCGCCATTTTGGCGTTTACACTTTAGATGGATTTGGACTTCAGGGAAAAAATGGTGCTATCGAAGCTACTGGGGGTCTTTTAGCCTATTTCCAGGAGGAGCTTTCGCAATCCCTTAAAGCTATTAAAAAGCTTGGCTTTTATCGCCCTCAAGGTTTTTTGGAAATTGATCGTGCGACAGAAAAACACCTGGAACTCTTTGAAGGGAAAAGCTCCTTTTTTTCCCTTTTGGATCGAACAGAAACTCCCATGGGGGGAAGACTATTAAAAGATTGGCTCAAAAGGCCGCTTCACGATGTATCTGCTATTTATGAGAGACAAAAGAGCCTTGAAATTCTTTTAGACAAGGCGTGCCAACTCTTAGAACTTCCTCAAAAGCTTGAAAAAATTCGGGATATTGAAAGGCTTGTGGTTAAGGTCGCCACCGGACTTGCCTCACCCCGTGATCTTTTGGCTTTAGCTCATTCCTTAAAAGCCCTTCCTCCCTTAAAAAGACATCTTGAGTCTTTTTCTCTCTCCCCTTGTCTATTAGATACAGCGATTCATTCGCTTAAGCCTCTGGATGATCTAGCTGCTATGCTGCTTGATACGATTAGCGACCCTCCCCCAGCTAAGCTGCAAGATGGTGGAGTGATCCGTAAAGGAGTCCATGCCGAGCTAGATAACTTCCGCTCGCTTGCAGAAAACGTTCAAGAACATCTCATGCATTATCAGCAACAAATGAGAGATGAGACTGGAATAAAGACACTTAAAGTAGGCTTTAACCGGATGTCTGGTTACTACATTGAAGTGAGTCGAGGACAGTCTGATAAAGTTCCTCCTGCTTTTGAGCGGCGTCAAACTTTATCGAATGGAGAGCGCTTTGTTACTCCAGAGCTCAAAACCTTTGAGGCAAAAGTTTTTGCAAGCGAAGAAAGAATTCGAGAAATTGAAAAGACAGTTTATTACGATTTAATCTCTCGGCTAAATCCTCACCTCGATATCCTCTTTGAAAATGGGCGATGGGTGGCAACAATTGACGCACTAGTTTCATTAGCCCTCGTTTCCTACCGCGGCAGCTATTCTAAGCCGATTGTAGATGAATCCTTGGTGCTCAAAATTGAAGGTGGACGCCATCCTGTGATTGAATCACTTGCAATGGATGCCCCCTTTGTTCCGAACGATACTCATCTAAACGGTAAAGATGCCCGGATGAAAATTATCACCGGACCCAACATGGCTGGGAAATCGACCTACATCCGTCAAGTGGCCCTCATTGTTATTTTGGCTCAGATGGGTGGCTATGTCCCTGCAAAATTTGCCCATGTCGGCCTTGTCGATCGTTTGTTTACCCGGATAGGAGCAAGCGACGACTTAAGCCGCGGGCAGTCGACCTTTATGGTTGAGATGTCAGAAACAGCCTACATTCTCAATCACACCACCCCTAAGTCATTAGTCATTCTAGATGAAATCGGTAGGGGAACAAGCACTTTCGATGGAATTTCGATTGCTTGGGCTGTGGCAGAATATTTGCTTAACGAAACAGGCAAGCAGGCTAAAACTCTTTTTGCGACCCATTATTTTGAGTTAACAGAACTTGAAAAATTTCATGATGGGGTAAAGAATTACCATTCGGCCGTTCAAGAGAGTGGCTCTGGAATTTTGTTTCTCCGTAAGATTGTGGAAGGGGCTTGCGATCGGAGCTATGGGATTCATGTGGCGAAGCTTGCAGGGCTACCTGCAGTTGTCATCTCTCAGGCCTTTGAGGTTTTGAAACGGCTGGAAGCACAAACACAAGAACGCCCTAAAAAAACTTTACGTCCGGTGGGTCATGAACAGCTTTTCCTTTTCTGATCTTGTCCTTAGTTTAAAGCTCCACATGCTAGAAACCTATCCCCCTGGAACCTACATCCCTATGAGCGAGATTCCAAAAAAATCTGATCCTGCGGCAGTTGCAGCTGCGAAGAAAGGGAGAATTGAACTCAACCCTCCCCCTTCTCCACTTAAATTTGATCAAGATCCAATGAAAAGGAAAATGAATGCTCTTTTTCCCGAATTAGGGCTTCAGGGATTCCTTTTAGTTGTTAAACGAGATGAGCTCAAAGATGCAGAAAATCTATTGCAAGCCATCCGCACAAAGCTCTCTCTTTGCGATCTTTTAATCGTAGAAGAGGCGAAAGAAGTCCCTAGAGAGTATCGAGCGGTGATCGGCACTATCAGCACCCTAAAATTGTTACAAGAGAAGATCGGAAAATCGGAATGCCTTGAAATTCCCTTTGCCGAATGGTCTCAACTTTCGGCAGACAAAAAGGCGAAGTTAGAACTCTGGAATCGTCTTAGTGAAATACGTTGATGTTCTTTTGGATGAAGGGGTTGGAAAACCTCTGGAATATCATGTGCCTGAAGGGATTGTGCCCTTATCAGGAATGCGAGTTAAAGTTCCCCTTCGAGGAAGGGAAGTGGAAGGATGGATACTCCATACAAAAGAGACTCCTCTTAGTCCCTCCCCTCCCCTCCCCCTAACTTCTCTCGTTTACCCTACACCTCTTTTTGACAAGGAACTTTTTAAGCTTTTTCAATTTGTCGCCCATTACTACTGCACCCCTCTTCAAAAAGTGCTAAGAATGGTGATCCCGAAAGGGGTCAAAGAAAATGTGACGATGCGTAAAAAGGAAGAAGCCCCCTTTTACCCTTTAGAAAAAGCCTCTTTTCTTCCTGTTAAGGCAAAAAAACTAACAGAAGAGCAAGAAAAAGTTCTCCTTTCACTTAGAGACTCGCTAGTTAAAGGAGGGTTTTCGGCTCATCTTCTTTTTGGTGTTACAGGGAGCGGGAAAACCGAAGTTTATCTCCAACTTATGGAAAAAGCGCTTGAGATGGGAAAAGGGGTCCTTTTTCTTGTCCCAGAAGTTGCCTTAACAACACAGATTTTAGAAAGGCTAAAAAGTCGTTTTAATGAAGACCTGTCAGTCCTCCATCATCGTTTATCGCAAGGGGAAAGAAACGCGGGCTGGCAGGCGCTTCTGCATGGTGAAACAAGAATAGTCATAGGGGCAAGATCAACCCTTTTCAGCCCCATTCAAAATCTCGGTCTCATCATTATCGATGAAGAGCATGAAGGGGCTTATAAACAAAACGAAGAAGCCCCTTGCTACCATGCCCGTGATCTTGCCCTTGTCCGAGGGAAAGAGGCAGGTGCCTTAGTTTTAATGGGCAGTGCAACGCCGAGCCTTGAGAGCTTTACACGTGCCTTGGAAGGAAAATACGCCCTCCATACCCTGGAAGACCGTCCAACAAAAAAGCCGCTTCCAAAAATCAACATTGTCGATATGGTCCGTGAGGATGAAAAGCATGGAGGGTTTTGCCTTCTATCAGATCCTTTGATTGAAGGGATAAAACAGCGTTTAGAAAAAGGAGAGCAGACTATTCTTTTTTTAAACCGTCGAGGACACCACACCTCCCTCTTTTGTTCTGAATGCCAAGCCCCAATCCAATGCCCTCATTGCACTATACCGATCACTTTTCATCGAAAGGATGGGGAATTGCAATGCCATGCCTGCGGTTTTGCAACGCCTCCTTGGAGGACATGCCCTACTTGCAAAAGCGCTTTACTTGCTTACAAAGGTTTTGGAACAGAGCGGGTTGAAAGTATTTTGCATGCCCTGTTTCCTGAAGCACGCATCCTGAGGATGGATCGTGATACAACAAAACAGAAAGGTTCGCACGAAACTCTTTTGAGAGCTTTTGCGAGTGGAAAAGGGGATATTTTGATCGGAACACAGATGGTGGCAAAAGGGCTTAACTTTCCTCAAGTGACCCTAGTCGGTATTCTAAATGCCGATCAACATCTTCATCTTCCTGACTTTAGAACTGGAGAAATGACCTTCCAAATTCTGACTCAAGTTGCAGGGCGAGCAGGCCGCGGAGAAATTGAAGGAGAAGTTGTTTTACAGACTCACCTTAAAGGTCATCCCATCTTTAACCACGTTATCTCTCACGCCTACCGGCCTTTTTACAAAGAGGAAAAAGAGGGAAGAAAGCTCCTTAATTTTCCCCCTTTCTGTCGATTAGCAAAATTGATCATCCGAGGTGAAAATGAAACAGAAGTCCAAAAAACCTTAGAAACCCTGCGGGAACAGCTCATCCGGGAATTACCCCCTTCTTTTACCATCTACCCTGTCGTCCCTTGTGGAAGAAGTCGCGTTCGTGATGAACACTATTTTCAATGCCTTCTCAAAGCTGCTAATCTCCGTCCTTTTCAAGACTGGGTAGCCAAAGGGCAATTAAGGCCCTACCAAAAATCTCGCAACTATTATTTAAAAGTAGATGTCGATCCGCTTCACCTTTTTTAGCCTAGGGAATCCTCACCTTGAAAATATCAGAAGCGGAAGGAAATAAAGAGGCGACAGGGGGCTCTAAACAAAATTTAAAGGTTTTTTCTAGTTTAGTGTGTCCTAAAGGGAATTTTTCTGAAGGGAAAAAAAATGAAAATCCATAGCTTTTTTTACAAAATAAATCAAAGATGCAATTATTTGTAAATAATCCTGGCTGAATAAATCTGATATCAACATCTGATGCTCTATTTTGAGCTAATCTAATAATTTGATCTTCAACAGAAGTAAGAAGAGCTTGACAGAGGATTGTTTTCTCTTCGGAAGAACGAAAATCTAGAATAATTGTATTTACATGTACTGAAGGACAGCTATTTTCAGGATCTACAGAAATTTCTCTATCAAATATCATTACCCCAGTCACAACATGATCGAGGTAAACGAGATGAGCATCTTTTGTCTCATTCCATAAACTTTCAATTGCTTTTTCAATGCTAAACGTATTCTTTAAAGAAGACAATTCCCTAACAATAAGATTTTTTACGACATCTTCCAATTGCAGGTTGCCACGTACAGAAACAGTACTAATTTGATTAGCCGTCATTTTTCAAAAACCATTTAGAAATCAAATAAATTATATTTGAAAACAGTATTTACTTTAACAATAAAACATCTGACAAATAATAGAGGTGTTGGTGGTGTACGATCCTGATAGGCGGTGCTACTAGGTGAAAGGACGACCATAAGGGACCTAGAGAGCGCCTTTGGGGCTAACTCTTTTAAAACTGGCAGCGCGGCATCTGGTTGAATAGGTACGATAACATGGTTAAGCTGCTCCTCTATAATATTAAACAAATATTTATAATGCTTCATCACTTATAAAAAAAGTGATAAGATGTCCGGCTATGCTAAAGCTCTACAAAGAAAAGTCGACATCTACCCCTTCCGCTGTTGCCAATTCCCCTAAGGATGGCAAGCTTCGTCTGCCCAAACTTGGGAATAAAATTCATTTTATCAGCCTCGGTTGCCCAAGAAATCTCGTGGATAGCGAGGTGATGCTGGGAATTTTACTGCAGGCCGGCTATGAGGCGACAGAAAAGTTAGAGAAAGCTGACTATTTAGTCATTAATACTTGTGGATTTTTAGAAGCCTCTAGAGAAGAGTCGATGGGAACTGTTGATCAGGTCCTTAAATCGAAAAAGAATGGAGCGAAGCTTATCGTGACGGGCTGCATGGTTCAGTCCCACTCCCACCTCCTAAAAGAGCGATTCTCAACAGTCGATTATTATTTAGGTTCCGGCGATGTCGAAGGGATACTTAAAGCGGTCAAATCGACAGAGCAAGGGGAAGAGATCACCACCAACAGAAGCTATCTCGAAGCTGGTGAGATCCCCCGCCAAATTTCGACCCCTAAACATTTTGCTTATCTTAAGATCGCTGAAGGGTGTCGCAAGCGATGCGCCTATTGCATCATTCCTCAGATTAAAGGGCCTCTTAAGAGCAAAGAGGTTGCCCAGGTCATCAAAGAGTTTAGAGTTTTAAGAGAGCGCGGCGTTAAGGAGATTATCTTAATTGCCCAGGATCTTGGTGATTATGGCAAGGATACTCGCCTTCGTAACGAATCAGGTCTTGTCGAACTTTTAAAAACGATTCTCCAAGAGCCGGGCGATTATTGGCTCCGTCTTCTTTACCTCTACCCTGATGAAATCAATGACGAGCTCCTCGAATTGATCGAAAGGGATAAGAGGATCTGTCCCTATCTCGACATGCCGATTCAGCATATTAATGATGGGATGTTGAAAGCGATGCGTCGGATGACCTCCAAAGAGGAAATCCTTTCGACGATCCAGACACTTCGGAAAAGAATCCCCGAAATGTCTATCCGGACAAGCTTAATTGTTGGCTTTCCAGGTGAAACAGACGAAGCGTTCCAAGAGCTAAAAGAGTTCATCAAAACTGTCCCTTTAGACAATGTCGGAATTTTTAAATATTCCAACGAACCTGGCAGTCCAGCTTACGATCTCCCTGACCAAATCCCAGAAGAGATCAAGGTCAAGCGCTGGGAAGAACTGATGAAAATCCAAGCTGAGCAAGTGGCCTCATGGAACCGCCGGTGGATCGGCAAGAAAATTCCTGTTGTGGTTGAAGGGTATCACCCCGAGACCAACCTTCTCATGGTTGGCCGCCATCGAGGACAGTGCCCCGATATTGATGGTTTCGTGCTGATCAATGATCCCCGAGGCATCAAAAAATTTGGTGAAATTTACCAAATCAAGATCACCGATGTCGCAGGCTACGATCTAGTTGGCAGCTGCATTTAGGAAGCAGCTGTCCTAGGACCGGTGGTGGGCTGAGGGTTCAGCATCTTCAGGAAAGGGTAAGTCATGATGGCTGTGGTTTTCATTGGCTCAACAACTTCTGTTCTGTAGAATTTTATATCAACATCCCAATGATCACTGACAGGGAGAAGAATCCCATTATCTGAGAGTATTTGACCCTTTTTTGATTCGCGTACGGAACGGAAAGCCTCTCCTGCCATGGCAACTGAAAGGGTAAAGATCCGCAACATATCGGGCTTTGCTTCTACCGAAATTCGACTTGGCACATGATCGTGAGCACGAATGAGGACACTCACCTTTTCTTTATAAAGATCTAAAATCCTTACGACCGTTTCAGGCAACATAGTGCATTTACCTGAACTTCTTCTGACTAAAGATGTCTCGATAACCGAGAGACGCCCCCAAAGAAACATCGATCGATCTTCCACGTTGCAATGATCTCTTCTTCTCAGCGCTTCATAAAAAGAAAAAGAAAAGGATCCATTTTCTCCCCGCGTGTCCATCTCCTTAGAAATTTCAATTTTTTTGGGGACTAGCTGGACTTGAGGTGCTCCAAAATGGAGACTAGGGTCAAAATGGTAAGGAGGCAAACCATGTGCAAAAAGAAGATAGTTTGGTTTGTTTCCCTTTGCTGTCAAATACAAGGCGTCGGGAAGAGTCTCATAGTACTTGGCTAAAGTTTCTCGATTCTGTTGAGTGAGTAAAAATCGATAAAAGCTTTCATCGTATTTGCCTTTAAGCCTTTGCTGACTGATCATAGTGTCGTTCATTTCAACGTTTTCATGATCCCCTCGAAGTAGAACAACTCGGTCAGAGGCACCTTTTTGCATCGACGCCAAAAGAGTTAAGACCTCCAAACTGTGATCTCCCCTATCGACCATATCTCCGATGATAATGAAAGTGTTTCCCTCCTTAGGAAGATAATTGTTATCCAGAAAGCCATCATTTTTAAGGGCTTCTAAATTACAAACCAGAGTGGCTAAGTCCCCATGGAGATCACCTCGGGCAAAGATATATCCCCCCAGGTTAATCTCTTTTCGATAAACAAAACCGGAATATTGTTTCCGATCATAGACTTGAAGTTTTTTTTCACTCAGCTCTTTGAGAGTGGCTTCAATTCTCTCTTCGCTTAATTTCAAATGATTAAAAGAACGATGGACCCGGTCAAATCCAGTTAAAAAGCAATCCATCAGTTCTAAAGGTTGATAGAAAGGCTCTCTTTTAATCTGATTTGAGGTAGAAGCTAAGGGTTCAGAATTCGCACTCAAAATGTGCTTTGCAGTCGTTGTCATAGAAAACTCTGGAGAAAGTCGAAAAGCATAACAAAGAGCGCTGTCATTTGTCACCGTGACAATTTATTTATAATAACGAGAAGTTTTTTGACCACTTCTTAGCCTTGCCGACAAGTCTTATTCCGAAAGAGTTGCTTAAAAACTTAAGTTGCCTCTAGTTTCTGGAGGTATGGAACAAGAATTTCACTGGAAATGCCATGGAGAGGCCGAAGCTGCCCTCGAAGTTGGATTAGAAAATAGCCTAAACCTTTGGCTTAAAGAGTTTTCCAAAAGACTAGAAAAGGAAACCAGCACTCGTCTTCTCGATTGGTTATCTTATCTCACCCTAGCAGAGCCTCCTCCAGGCTATGTTGAAGAGGCGAAAGGTGTTTTTTATCATCCTGGCGCCCACTTGCCCCGAGTTGTTTTAGGAAACAAACCTCATCTTGGGCTAGTTGTTGAAGACATCTCTCTTTTTCTCTCTCAGAATCGATTGACCGCAAAAATTGAAGGGACTCCCCTCTCCCCTCTCAGAACCGCAGAGCTTCCTGGTTTTACTGTGATCGAAAGAAGGGGGACAAGAGAGTTAAAACCTATTCAAGAGACTCCCGAGCAACTTTTAAAGCATCTTTTGTGGAAGGAAAAATTCAAATCTAGAGACAGGACTCTACCTCCTGAACAACTCATTCCGCTAGCTCTTGAGATGGGGAGAGATTTAGGCGCAGGGAGAGCTGCCTCTATTGTTCTCGAAGTGGAGCGGGAGTTTTGGGAAGGGAGAAATCGTGCCGGACAGATCCAAAAAAGAAGGCAAGATAATCTAGGGATGGGGTGGGCAAATAACGATCACCATACTTTTCGCTCCTCCCGAAAACACTTTGCTGCTCTTGTCCAATTTTTTGAGGCCTTAGGTTTTAATGTAAGAGAGCGATTTTATGCTGGAGAAGAAGCTGGTTGGGGGGCTCAAATCATGGAGCAGAAGGAGGCCTTTCTTGTTCTTTTCCTCGATGTCGATCTTGCGCCTCATGAGATTGTTTCAGATTTTGCCCACACTCCTTTGCCAGAAAAAGAGGAGCTGGGAACGATTGGACTTTGGTGCGCCCTTCATGGTGACTCGATTCAGGAGTCGGGCATGCACCATCTCGAGGCCCAATTCCTTTTTGATCAACTACGTCACGATTTAACCCAAGAAGGGGTTGAAATGATGGCCCCCTTTTCCAACTTTGATTTTCTCAAGCAAGCTTTTACAAAAGGGGAACATTGGAAGGTTTCTAGTGAGCGGCTGCAAAAACTTTTGCAAGAGGGAAAGATCACCGAACAGCAAGCCCATAAATTTGAAAAAGATGGGGCCCTTGGAAGTCATTTAGAAAACTTGCAAAGGCGCGAAGGGTATAAAGGTTTTAATCAGAAAAATGTGAGCTCGATCATCAAGCGTACAGACCCCCGAGGGCAAGCTTGAAAATCCTAAAAGACTCAGCAGCTCTTGCAGCCTATAGTGCCGATGCCTCTCTCTTTCAAGTCACTCCTCGAAAAGTGGCCATTCCAGAGAAAAAAGAAGATCTTGTAGCTCTCATTAAAGAGGGAAAACCTCTTATTCCTCGGGGAGGAGCAACAGGGACAACTGGAGGGTGTTTGGGGGAGGGAACTGTCGTCGATATGAGTGTCCATCTCAATAAAGTTCTCCATCTCGATCTAAAAAAGCAGCAAGTCACAGTTGAGCCTGGCATTGTCTTAGAAACTCTCAACCAATTTTTAAGACCTCATGGTCTAAAAGTAGGTCCCGACACTTCAACAGCAAACCGAGCAACGATTGGAGGGATGGTAGCTAACAATACAGCAGGAGCTTCCTCTCTTCTCTATGGGACAACTGCTGATGCGATAGAAGGGATTTCTCTCCTTTTATCAACAGGAGAAGAGACCCGTCTTCTTTCTAACAATTCTCTTACTGAGCAATTGAAACTGCTGGGAGAAGAAAATCGAGAGCTTATCCAAAGGCATTTTCCTCCTATTCCTCGACGGGTTTCGGGATATGCCCTCGACACCCTGCTTAAAAATCCTCTAAAAATCGTCGCAGGCTCTGAAGGAACTTTGGGGATTATCACAGAAGTTACCCTCTCTCTTGTGCCAATTTCAACTGAGTTACCTCTCTTTATTTATTGCTTTCCCCATTTGCAAGATGCCTTTAAGGCAATTCCTGAAATCCTAAAAACAACTCCATCCCTTTTAGAGCTCATGGACAAAAAGGTCCTGGGTGATGCGATATATCTACCTGGGGCGGCATTTCTTCTAGTTGAATGGTTAAGTCTCCCCACCTTTCCTTTTCCCCCCTATGCCTCTGTGACAGGAATGGAAAGAAAAAAAATTTTGGAGGTAAGGAGAAGCGGACTTGAACACCTCTTTTCGAGAAGAAGCTATGAAGGGCCTTGCGGATTTTTAGAAGATGTCGCTGTACCTCCAGAGCAACTGCCTGCTTTTATGGAAAAATTTTTGCCCTTGATGGAGAGTCGTTTTGGAGAGACTGCTGTCTATGGTCATGCAGGTGCCGGCTGCCTCCACATCCGTCCATTTGTTGACTTAAGAGTGTCTGGCAAGGTTGATCTTGTCTTAGAAACGATGAGAGAGGCAACGGCTCTTTTACGTAACGCAGGCGGGGTTTTAAGTGGGGAACATGGGGATGGCCTTCTTCGCTCCTGGTTAAACCCAGAACTTTTTGGAGAGGAGATTATCGATCTTTTTCGAAAGGTGAAAAAGCTTTTTGACCCTACAGGGATCATGAATCCTGGAAAAATTCTCCCCTCCCCTTTTCCAAAAGAACATCTTAAAAAAACACTCCCTCTAGGTGGTGATGAGCCGCAAACCTTTCTTGATTTTTCGAAAGAAGGGGGGCTGACACTTGCAGCCGACTTATGCAATGGCAATGGCCTCTGCCGTAAAAAAGGGGGTTTTATGTGCCCCTCTTTTCAAGCAACAGGAGAGGAGGTCGACGCACCGCGTGGAAGAGCACAAGCCATCCGAAATGCAATCCACAACGAAGATTTAGGGGATAACGATCTTCAAACTGTTCTGAATAGATGTCTCATGTGCAAAGGGTGTCAATTAGAATGTCCATCTGCTGTCGACATTTCGAAAATGAAGGCCGAAACTCTTTTTCACCACCATCAGAAATTTGGAATCCCTTTAAGATCCCGCCTTATTGGGCATCTCCCTGACCTTCTTCCCTATCTCCCCTCCTGGCTTTTTTCCTTAAAAGCTAAAACACCTTTTTCTAAGAGAAAAAGAAAAAGTACCGGCGGAGAGAAAGTCGCCCTTTTTATTGATACTTTTACGGAATGGTTTGAACCAGAGGTTGGAGAAGCTGCTTCTCGAGTTCTAGAATTTTTTGGGTTTGAAGTGGAACCTATCACAGGTTTTTGCTGTGGAAGAACGGCCTATTCAAAAGGGATGCTTCCTCTAGCTAAGAAAAAACTCTCGGCCCTGCGTGATGAGGTTCTCCGAAAAAAAATTCCGGTCATTGGGATTGAGCCTTCCTGCGTGGCAATGGCTCAAGACGAGGCAAAAGGGCTGTTGGGGGAAGCCATCCCCCTCCTTTCATTCGAAAGATTTTTAGAAAGAGTCTCTTTAAAAAAGAGAGAGTCTGGAGAGCTTCTCCTTCATGTCCATTGCCATCAAAAAGCTTCCCCTGACGCCAAGCTCCCTCTCGCCATTTTAAAACAAATTGTTGGGAATCAGATCGAAGAGATCCCATCGGGGTGTTGTGGAATGGCGGGATCTTTTGGATATGAGAGGGAGCATGCCAAACTTTCTAAGGAGGTGGCGAATCTTGTCCTCGTCCCCTCTATTAAACAAAATGAGGAGGCTCTTGTTGTGGCAACTGGATTTTCGTGTAGAACCCAGGTCAAAAGATGCACTGATAAAAAAGCCGTTTCTCTCCCATCTTTACTTTGTGATTTGTATAACTTAAACTCTAGAGGTGTTTGATGTTTGGCTGGTTTTATAAGTGGAAGGAGCAAGCTCCTCCGATCCAGGCTCTCATTTTCACCTATGGGATTTACCTTCTAGCAATCATTTTATCAACTTTTTATGTCTATACCCGGCTCGAAGTCGTTAGAATCCCCTCACCCCAAGACAAAGACAATGACGTCGGAAGAGTTCACGATACGCACCCAAAAACTGGATGAAATTCGTTCGCAAGGGATCGATCCCTACCCCCATCTGTTTAAACCGAACGCAAGAAATTTAAACTTGCATGAGCTCTATGAAGGGCAACCGGTCGGGACAAGCGAAGAGGCTTTAGAGAAAAAAACTCCTTCTTACAAAATAGCTGGCCGCTTAGTTCTCTTCCGCGCCATGGGGAAAAATGCTTTCGGTCAAATTCAAGATGGAACCGGTAAAATACAAATCATGTTTAACCGGGATAAGACGACGGTCAAAGGTCTAACATCTGAAGAACCTGCTTTAAAATGGATCGAAAAAAAACTTGATCTTGGCGACTGGATAGGTGTTGAAGGGCATCTTTTCCGCACCCAAAAAGGAGAACTCACTCTTCTGGTAGAAGAGGCGACTCTCCTTTCAAAATCCCTTCATTCCCTGCCAGACAAACATGCAGGACTCTCGGATAAAGAGACACGTTACCGTAGAAGATGGCTCGACCTTATCGCGAACGATGAGGTTAAACACTGTTTTGAATCGCGAAGCCATATTCTTAGGGCGATCCGAAACTTTCTTCACGAGAGGGACTTTATCGAGGTGGAGACCCCTGTTCTACAAAAGGTCTATGGGGGAGCTGAGGCCCGTCCATTTACCACAAAACTAAACGCCTTGGATCAAGAGATGTTTCTGCGCATCTCCCTTGAACCTCCTCTAAAAAAATTGATCGTTGGCGGTCTTGAAAAGATTTTCGAGATAGGAAAAGTGTTCCGCAATGAGGGGATCGACCGGAATCACAATCCTGAATTTACCCTTCTCGAAGCCTACGCTGCTTTCTACGATTACAATGACATGATGGTCTTGATTGAGACCCTCTTTGAACGGTTAGCATTAGAGACATTTGGCACCACCCAAGTCCCGGCAAAAATTCCAGGAACAGAAGAGATCGTCCATCTCGAGATGAAAGCCCCTTGGAAAAGAATGATGATGAAAGAGGCCGTTGAAGTCTATGGCGGCTTTAAAGTTGATCAGATGTCAGATGATGAGATAAGAAAGACCCTCTTAAATTCGGGCCATATGGAACCTGATGACGTCCGTCATCTATCCAGAGGACTTCTCATTGCTGCCCTCTTTGAGGTATTTGCTGAGCCCATGCTCATACAGCCTCATCACATCACTGATCACCCCATTGAAACGACCCCTTTTGCCAAACTTCACCGCAACCCTGAAGAAAAAGCGAGAGGCATCGTCGAACGGTTTGAAAGTTTTATTCTCCGTGGAGAAATCGCCAATTCGTACACAGAACTGAACGATCCGGTCCTCCAAAAAAGCCTCCTTCTTGGCCAAGCAGAACGTCTTGAAAAAGGAGATGATGAAGCCTCTCCTTATGATGAAGAGTTTGTTGAGGCTATCGAACAAGGCATGCCTCCCACAGGAGGCATCGGCATTGGCATCGACCGTGTCATTATGCTTTTCACCGGCTCCCCTTCCATCCGCGACGTCCTCTTCTTCCCCTGGATGAAATAAAAAAAGAAAGGCTTGTTTTTTAAACTTGCCTTTCATTTTTATAACTAACAAGATGTAGACCCACAGATTGAGGTAACTCATGAAGATGCGGGTCTTTCTTGCTTTTCTTTTCATCCCTTTAGTTTGTTTTGCCTCGTTCCAGGATGAATTCGCCTCTCTTGAG